>NZ_JBXWIV010000003.1:0-284922 GCF_058197955.1 Janibacter sp. CoH_79_TC_3 | reverse complement strand
ATTGAGCTCAAATTCCTAAATACGATCTAAGTATAGCTTATTCTGAAATATCTATGCTAATTGATGACACGCCCTAGTAGCGCCAGTAGTGGCTTTTAACAATGCAAATCAAAGCTTTAGGTAATAATCAGTTGAAATGATATTCATTTGTACCAAGTCGCGTTATGCAATAGAATTTGAGGTGATAACGAGGCTTTCAAGACAGCGCTAATTTAACGCAACACTAATTTAATGGCATGATAATTTAGTGCAACGATGATTGGTCATGGCAATAAATTGTTAATATTTTTCAATGCTATGACTGTCAGTCATATTGCCGAAGCGGAATAAGCACAATCCCGCGAGTAATAGCCGTTTCGTGCTAGAATAATCCAGATTTGCTGATGAATCTTTAAGCCAACTTTTTATGAATCGTCTTGTTTTACACGCCCTATTCTATGAGTAAGCTAACTTACCAAGCTAACCCTAAAAACCTTGAACGACTTTACCTCTTTACTTTTATCATCTTCACTCTATAAGCAGCGCTCCTATGACTCAACAGACCACAACACCATCGACTTCCTCTTCCGCTGATAGCAATGCCGATTTATCAAATATGGCTGATGACTTTATTCTCACGCCGCCAGCTGTGTTTCCTTATAAGGCGCAGCAGCAAAACGCACGCGCTCGTATTACCGAGCAAATGGCGTCGCGGATTATGATGTTAGATGGCGCGATGGGCACGCACATTCAGAATTATAAGTTGGAAGAGGCGGATTATCGCGGCAAGCGTTTTGCTGACATTGAACAAGATGTACGCGGTAATAATGATTTACTGGTACTCACGCAGCCGCATATGATCAAAGAGATTCATATCGCCCATCTTGAGGCAGGTGCAGATATTATTGAGACAAACAGCTTCAATGGTACGCGCTTATCGATGGCCGATTATAATATGCAACATCTGGTGCCAGAGCTGAATAAAACGGCTGCCAAGATTGCTCGCGAAGCTGCTGATGAATTTACCGCCAAGACGCCAGAGAAGCCACGCTTCGTGGCTGGGGTCATAGGACCGACATCGCGTACTTGTTCGCTGTCACCTGATGTCAATGATCCAGCCTTTCGTAATATTACCTTTGATGAATTGGTGCTTAATTATCGTGAAGCGACGCTGGCATTAATAGAAGGCGGCGTTGATATCCTGTTAATCGAGACCATCTTTGATACGCTAAATGCCAAGGCAGCAATCTTTGCGGTAACAGGTGTTTTTGATGATATTGGTTTTGAATTACCGATTATGATTTCGGGTACGATTACCGATGCGTCAGGTCGTACTTTATCAGGTCAAACAGCTGAAGCTTTTTATAACTCGATTCGCCATGCCAAACCGCTATCGGTTGGCTTTAACTGTGCATTAGGTGCTGATGCGCTACGTCCGCATATCCAAACATTATCTAATATTGCCAATACTTATGTTTCCGCGCATCCAAATGCTGGTCTGCCCAATGAGTTTGGTGAGTACGATGAAAGTGCTAGAGAAACCACAACATTGCTTGAAGGCTTTGCCAAAGCCGGTATCTTAAACATCGTCGGCGGCTGCTGTGGTACGACGCCTGAGCACATTCGCCAAATCGCTAATATGGTGGCCAATTATCCACCGCGCGTGATTCCTGAGATCCCACCTGCCTGCCGCTTATCAGGACTTGAACCTTTTACCATCAATAAAGATAGTCTATTCGTAAACGTCGGTGAACGTACCAACGTGACGGGTTCAAAGAAATTCTTACGTTTAATCAAAACCGAAGCCTATACCGAAGCACTCGATGTCGCCCGTGACCAAGTCGAAGGTGGCGCGCAAATCGTCGATATCAACATGGATGAAGGCATGCTTGACTCTAAGCAGGCGATGATTCACTTCGTTAATTTGGTCTCGGGCGAGCCGGATATCAGCCGTGTGCCGTTGATGCTCGACTCATCAAAATGGGACATTATCGAAGAAGGGCTCAAACGTACCCAAGGTAAATGTGTCGTTAACTCTATCTCATTAAAAGAAGGTCATGCCGAGTTCGTTGAGCGTGCCAAGCTCTGCATGCGCTATGGTGCCGCTGTTATTGTCATGGCATTTGATGAAGACGGACAAGCCGACACTTATGAACGTAAGATTCAGATTTGTCAACGTAGCTATGATGTCTTGGTCAACGAAGTGGGCTTCCCGTCTGAAGATATTATCTTTGACCCCAATATTTTTGCCGTTGCCACTGGTATTACCGAACATAATAATTACGGCGCCGACTTTATCAACGCCACCAAATGGATTACGGAAAACTTGCCCAATGCCATGGTATCGGGCGGCGTCTCTAACGTTTCGTTCAGTTTCCGTGGTAATCCAATTCGTGAAGCGATTAACTCTGTATTCCTCTATCATGCGATTCAAAATGGCTTAACCATGGGTATCGTCAATCCAGCCATGCTTGAGATGTATGACGATATTCCAAAGGAAGCACGTGATGCCATCGAAGATGTGATGCTCAATCGCAACCAAGGTGAGAGCGGTCAAGATGCCACCGAACGGTTGATGACCATTGCTGAAAGCTATCAAGACGGCGGTAAGAAAAAAGACAGTACCGTCGATATGTCATGGCGTGAAGGCACGGTAGAAGAACGGATTGCCCATGCTTTAGTAAAAGGTATCACGACCTTTATCGAGGCGGATACCAAAGAAGCGTGGGAGAAATATCCCAAGCCGCTGGAAGTCATCGAAGGTCCACTCATGGATGGTATGAATATCGTCGGCGACTTATTTGGCGCCGGTAAAATGTTCTTACCGCAAGTAGTAAAATCGGCGCGCGTCATGAAGCAATCCGTTGCTTGGCTGAACCCATATATCGAAGCGGAAAAAGTGGAAGGTGAAAAGAAAGGCAAAATCCTGATGGCGACGGTCAAAGGTGACGTCCACGATATCGGTAAAAATATCGTCGGCGTGGTACTCGGCTGTAATGGCTACGATATCGTCGATCTGGGTGTCATGGTACCGTGTGAAAAAATCCTTGATACCGCTCTCGCTGAAGAAGTCGATATCATCGGGCTATCAGGTCTGATTACCCCAAGCCTTGATGAGATGGTCTATGTCGCCAAGCAAATGCAAGAGCGCGGCATGACCCTACCTTTGATGATTGGCGGGGCAACGACCTCTAAAGCGCATACAGCAGTCAAAGTTGAGCCGCAGTATCAAAACAATGCTGTCATTTATGTAGCTGACGCTTCACGCTCAGTCGGTGTGGTGACTAAGCTGCTGTCCAAAGAAAATCGTCAGGGCCTCATAGATGAGACACGCGAAGAGTACATCAAGGTACGTGAGCGCCTCGCTAAACGCCAGCCAAAAGCTGCCAAAATCTCTTATGCTGATTCGATAGAGCTTGGTTTTAAAGATGATTGGGACAACTATGTACCGCCAGTACCAAATAAACTTGGGCAGGTAATACTAGATGATTATCCCATCACTAACCTACTATCTTATATAGACTGGACACCGTTCTTTATCTCTTGGGGTCTAGCGGGTAAATATCCAAAAATCTTGCAAGATGACGTGGTTGGCGAAGCGGCACGTGATTTATTTGATAATGCGAATGAATTGATGCAAAAGATGATTGATGAGAAATTAATCATCGCCAAAGGTGTATTTAAACTCATGCCAGCTCGTCGTACTGGTGCCGATACCGTCACCGTCTATAACAAAGCTCCGACTGAGGGCGGTACAGCAGAATATCAATTTGAGCATCTGCGCCAACAAAGCGATAAAGCCAGCGGCAAGCCAAACTTTAGCTTAGCAGACTTTATCTCGCCATCGGAAGCACATACTGACTATTTAGGCGGCTTTACAGTTTCAATAGTTGGCACAGAAGCGCTCGCTGAACAATATAAAGAAGCTGGTGATGACTACAATGCCATCATGACTCAAGCCTTGTCTGACCGTTTAGCTGAAGCATTTGCTGAGCATTTGCATGAGCTGATTCGTAAAGAATATTGGGGCTATCAGGCTGAAGAGAGCTTAACCAATGATGAAATGATTAAAGAAAAATATGTCGGTATCCGTCCAGCGCCTGGCTACCCTGCTTGCCCTGAGCATACGGAAAAAGGCAAATTGTTTGAGTGGATTGGTACAGGCGATGCTATCGGTACGATATTGACGGAAAGCTATGCGATGTGGCCTGCGTCTTCGGTTAGCGGCTTCTATTACTCACATCCTGAGAGTGAATACTTTAATGTCGGTAAAATTAGTACAGATCAGTTAGAGAGCTATGCTGAGCGTAAAGGTTGGGATATGAAGACTGCTGAGAAGTGGTTGAATCCAAATTTGTAAGAAAACTCATTTACATATAAAGTTTATTCATACCGCCACACCTCCTATCTCATTTGATAAAAATGCTATAGGAAGTGTGGCGGTATTTTTTTATGTCCACTTTCTATCTGCTGACATTTAGTACTAACGTTACTTACCGACCTTTTTAACCTATTAAAATGAATAAATGCTTTTTCTAGTTGGATTGATGAAAAAATTTTGTTATATTCATAAAAAAACATTTATATATATCATGAATTAAACACTTTGAATAAGGAGGGACAAGGACGTCGTGTGTGTAGCTGCTAAGATTTTACATTTTTCATTCAAGGAGAGATAAAAAATGAAATCATTTAAATTAGCATTATTAGCCATCACTACCTCTCTGCTCTTACAAGGATGTAATGATGACTCCGATTCCTATCAGCCACCTCCACAGCCACCTGATATTAAATCTGAAATAACAGGAATTTGGACTAGCAATGATAGCGAAAGTGATCTTTTGGCTCTAGCTTTCTTCGAAGATGGTTCTTATATTCATGTAGAGGTAGAAAACAAGCCTGAACCTCTATTAAGACAAGCTTTTGCAATCCAGTCAGAAACCGATGCAGATGATGGCATGGAGTGGGGAAAATACACTATAGACAATAAAACAGGAGCATTGAAAGTTAATCAAATTTTCGATGACAATGGTGAAAACGGTCTATCAGAAAACCTGACTCAGTATATTTCAGTATCTGAAGGAATACTTACCATTCAAATTGATGAGAATAATAATGGCGTTATAGATAGCGATGAGTCTTTCAGTTTCTCAAAAGCTAAAAATGACGGATATTTAGGAATTTGGAGAGGCGAGGAAACAGAGGACGAGTTAGAGTCGGTCGCTTTTTTTGAAGATGGCACTTATATTCAGCTTAAAGTTGATGCAGAAAAATCATTAGATAACCCAGAAAACGGTATGGAATGGGGTAATTATACCGTTGACGCTAACACGGGTAGATTGGAAACCAGTCAAATCTTTGATGATAATGGTATCTCAGGATTTTCAGAACCTCTTACACGCTACCTTAAAGCATCTAGTGGCAAACTTACACTTGACGTTGATGAGAATCAGAATGGCGTTATAGATGAAAATGAATCCTTTGATTTTTCGAAAAACAAACCTATTGTAATGCCAACGTCTAAAAAACTTATAGGGCTTTGGCAAAATAAAGATACTAGCAATGATTTATTAGCGTTAGCATTCTTTGATGACGGCACCTATGTTCATATGGAAGTTGACGAAAAGCCACCTTTTGACAACCCTAATAATGAGAAGTCTGGTATGGAATGGGGTAAATTTACTTTAAATGATAAAACAGGAGAATTAAAAGTTAATCAGATTTTCGATAATAATGGCGACACTGGATTATCAGATTTTCTTCTCCGATACGCTCGAGTATCTGGTGACACCCTGACTCTGGAAGTTGATGAAAATAGAAATGGTACAATAGATAATGATGAGTCTTTTAAATTCAAAAAGGCCAAGTCTGAAAAAATATTAGGACTTTGGAGAAATAAAGACACTAACAATGAGCTATTGGCATTAGCATTTTTCGATGATGGCACCTATGTTCACATGGAAGTCGACAATGCACCACCTTTCGATAATATGGATAACGAAATATCCGGTATGGAGTGGGGAAACTATACTATCAATGGCACAACAGGAGCATTAACAGTTAATCAAATACTAGATAACAATGGTAGTACTGGATTGTCAGATGCTCTATCTCGGTATGTAAGAGTAAATGATAAACGACTGACGCTTGAAGTTGATGAAAATAAGAATGGCATCATAGACGATGATGAGTTTTTTCATTTTCAGCGCCACTAATGATCAAAACTAATTATGATTTTGAAAGTAAAGTTTAGCCACTTTAATTAAGTGGCTAAACTCTTTGAGTCATTCTTATTCATTATTTATCTTCCCCCGCCGACACTTCTCAGAACAATAAATCACCTGCTCCCAATCCTTTTCCCACTTCTTACGCCAGCTAAACGAACGCTGGCAGACGGGGCAGATTTTTTGCGGTAGGTTTACTTTTTTATGTGCCATCTTCTGCTCCCTTCTATCTCTACTTCACTATTAACGTTTATCTATCTTCTTTTTTATGGTCCAACCCTTCATACTTTTTCACGCGCCGACATTGGTCGGAGCAATAGACCATACTTTCCCAGTTTTTATCCAGCTTTTTAGTCCAACTAAACTCACGTTCGCAGACAGGACATTCCTTTTTGCGAACGTTTTTCTTTTTGTGCGCCATATTTTTCTCATTGGTTTGTTTGATGCATCAATAGTTTACCTCTATTATCAATACTACTACTCATAATCATCAAATATTTTGTTCAGCCTATTGAGGCTATTGACGATAAGCTTGCCCGATTGATCGGTACTGCTATCAATCGCCAGCTTCTCATCCAGACGCATATTGAGTGGGGCAAGCACCTCTTTGAGCGCATTTGACATTAGCGCCATCTGTGTTGTAATGTCAGGCACATCGATAGCTGGCGTTTGCTTCGCTATGTTCTCCTCATGCTTAAGCAGGCTGTCAGTTAAGCTATGAGACAAGCTATCAGCCATTTTATGTGCCAGTTGCTCAACCGCATCCACCAACTGCACCATCAGCTGTTTTTGCATCTCTTGGCTTTTTTTGAGCTGCTCGCCTTCCCCCTTTTCAGCATTATGATCATGCTTATAGATTTGCCTTAGCTGATTCATGCTCTTCTCAAAGCCATTATCAATGCTGTCGCTGACGACTTTGGCATTATCTACAAAACCCGTAATAAAGCTATCGGCGAGGATTTTTTGTGACTCTAGTTGCGCGTCTAGCTGAGTCTTTAACTGCGCTTTCTGTCCAGCTTGTTGTAAGCGGGCGATTTGCTCTGGATTGTTTTGGGTTAAATATTTCTCAAACTGGCTGCTGATGGCATTGAAGCCATTAGCCAAGTCAACCAACTGAGCGACAATGCGCGCGCCTGTATCACCGTCTTCGCCGCCCATCGCTTTGTTACGTAAGAAGTCAGCCTTGATTTGCGCCCAACGTTCTTTTTCTGCTGCCGTTAAGACAGCACGCATCTCGGCAAGCTTGAGTAAGTTACTCTCAGCGCCTTGGGTTAATAACTGCGATTCACCCAAATAGTGGTCATCTATCAGCTGATTGAGCTCGTTTTCATTCATGACTGCCGATAGTTTTTCGGTCATCTTATTCATATTACGATAACTGCCTTGCAGCTTAAATGTCGGCTCAACGCGGTATTTATCATCTTGCGAGGCGGACGCAATATAGGCTTGATTGACGTCGAGAATAACTTTTTGCACGGTAAACATATGGCGCAAAATAGCGATAATTTCGTTAATCTCCGAGGTGCTATAGGGATAAGTTAGCTCGCTGCTTTGTGCTTGGGCGAGATTAGTATTGTCTGCTTTCGCCATTTTAATGAGGCGGTGCACATCTGCCAAATCACGGTTGGCAAGTGGTGCTAATACTGCGTTTGAGGTGAGCGAGTTTTCGATATAACTGAGGGCAAATATCTCTTCCATGCCGCTCATGATATCGCCTAAGTTATAGATATCGGCACGGTTGGCGAGCATATCAGGCACTTTGAACGCCTCACCGCTTTCGGTATACGGGTTGCCTGCCATGACCACGCAGAACTTCTTACCGCGCATATCATAGGTTTTAGTTTTGCCTTGCCAAACGCCATCGATACGGCGCGTACCATCGCCGAGCGATATAAATTTCTGCAAAAATTCTGCATGGGTATGCTGGATATCGTCTAGATAGAGCATGACGTTATTGCCCATCTCAAAGGCTAAGTTAATCTTGTTCAACTCTTCTCGTGCGGTGGCATTCGGCGCTTTTTCAGGATCTAATGAGTTCACATCATGACCAAGTGATGGACAGTTAATCTTCATAAAGATGAGGCCCAGACGATTGGCGACATACTCCATCAAGGTGGTTTTACCATAACCTGGTGGCGATATCATCATCAGTATACCCATCAAATCGGTACGTTTATCTTCGCCGACCGTACCCATTTGCTTGGCGAGGTTGTCACCGATGAGTGGCAGATAGCTCTCGTTAATCAGACGGTTGCGCACAAAAGAGGACAAAGGACGTGGCATAAACTCATCCAGTCGCAATGTCTCTTTTGAGTCATGTAATATCTCTGAGCGCATAGCTAAGTAACGCTTATAAGCAGGGATAACTTGGGTGTCGTGGTGATGCAGGCGACTTAAAAAGTCATCGACAGCAAAGGTCAAGGTTTGCTGCTGGATACGGGGATGCTCGCCCAGTAAATGCTTGACCTGACTCTCAAGCGACACCTTACCTGTGCGACGCTCGAAACTTTGCACTTGATTGAGTGGGTTGTTAATACTGGTCAGCGAGGGCGCTGAAAACGAAGTGCTTGTTGCACCTTTATCAATATTATCAAAGCTTACCCCTGACTCGATAAGACCACGTACCAAATCTTCTCTTTGACCATCATTTAGCTGAGTAAGTAAAACAGCAATCGCTTCGGGCACATAATGACGACCACTTGCCAATTGCTGCTGGCGTAAGGTTTCTTTTTCTTGAATACTCGCCAGCTGTTCTTCACTGAGCGTGGTATTACCGCTTGAATCACCCTGACTGTCAGCCATTTTGTCATTGCCATACATTTGATCGAGGAGCGCATGAAACCACGTTGCCAATAGCTCATAAGCCGATTTGGGCTGAAAGCCAATCTTGCCGATTGATGATTGTAGTTGCTCAAAACCCATGTTATTTTGCGCATTAGCTGATGGACTATTTAGAGTGTTGTTCAGCAGCTCACATAATTGCTGTGCTTGTTGGCTAGTCTGCCACTCGATGTTGCTATTGGGCGTAGTAACTTGCCCCATAACGCTGACCAAATATTCACAAGCTTGCTGCACGTAGCTTTGCTGAAAGACAGTCGTGTTATTAACAATAGTGGCTTTATGAATTTGGCTAATCTCCGAATCTGAGCTGTTCTCTAAAGCAAATTTATTGGCGTTATAAGCGGCAACAAAGCTCTGCATCACATGCGTCATATCTTCAACTAGCAATGCTTTGGCAGTGTCACTGCCTAACGTACGGCGCAGTTGCTCGGCAGTAATGGCTCTATCTTGCCAGTTATTTACCCGCGTCAATACCAGCTCATTTAACCAAGCATCATAACCAAACTGACGTAAGGCGTCTAAGCCAAGTACTTGCACGAGGTTCAATTGCCAGTAAAATAGTTGCGCCAACGCTCGTACTTGCGGGGTATAAATTAATAGTCCAGCTTCACGTAGGGTGGGTAATATTTGCAGCAATAACAGCGTCGCATCATGGTCATGAATACCTTTGTCATAACCGAGCTGATAACGCGGTGTCGCATAGGCTCTGACGAGTTTAGGTAGCGGACTGTCCTCATCTATTTCACCCTTGCTATCAAAGGTTAACAGTGTCGCATCATAAGCCTGATATAAAAGCGCTTCAGTCAAACCATCTTGGCTTTTTTTAGCACTTTCGATAATGGTATACGCCAAGTACTCAGCGCGATAAACAGTATCAGACTCGGAGGCGATATTCATATCCCAATACGAGCGCAAAGCATTTAGCTCAGCATTATTGAGCAATTCATAATAATCGGTGCCCGTTAGATGTAAATTGAGAATGCGCTTGCCATCTGACTGCTGACGACTGAGTAATGTCAAATCGAGTGGCTGGGTATTGACTGAAAAGCGGTGCTTGCCTAATTTAATAATCTGACCGCCATCTTCGAATAAGTCAGACTTATCTTTTAGACTCTTATAACTCTCTATTTGTATGGCTTTTAGGCGGGCATCAATATCATCTGCTTTGACACTAAAGCCCATCGCTTGCAAGTCTTTGGCGATAGCACGTACTTTTTGTACCAGACCGTCTGCCGCAAAATAGGTGTTTAATGCCTCTTCATCGACAAAACCTATCACGCCTGTACTTTGGGTACGTTTTTTAATGCTCTCAAGTATTCGTAATGCACCATCACCTAAGTTCTGGGCTTTACGATTACGGGTATCAAGTAGTTGCTGCTTATGATTTTCAAAGGTTTCGTAAATCTCTTCACGCTTGGCTATGATATCCACTAAAAATTGATCACCACTACCGCTCTCTGGATCAGCGAACTGACTTTCCAATTCTTCTAACTGTACCAATAGCTTTGCCATTTGCTCATCTGATTTCTCAGGCGTATTAGCAATCGATAAAGCGTTAGCAATCGACTGACCAAACAGCTTAAACTGCGCACCAAACTGCGCAACTGCTTCGGCAGAGCCTAAGTTTTTGCGCTTATGATTGAGCTTGGCTTTGCTTTGATTGAAACTCGAATAAATGGTCGATATGTCATCGATAATTTGGGTGCGTACCGTGGCATCAGCAACATCTAACGTGCCTAATAGCTCAGTCAACAGATCTAAGCCTTGCGCCGTATCATCAATTTTTTTGAGTACTGGCTTTAGCTCAGCATTGGTCTCGGCCGTGTTTAAGCGCTCACTGACATCCACTAATATAGCTTCGTAGCTTGATAGCGCTTTTTCCCCGCTTAAAAATAGGACGGTTTTTTCGGCAAGCTCGCTTTCTGCCTCTTCTAACTGTATCCGCAATGCCTTTAGCTTATCGCTATCTAAATAACGCAAGTCCTCCAAGCTGACCAAGCGGCCTTTTTGTCGTCTTAACGCCGACAGCTGCTCTACATAATCACCGGCAGACTCAAAAGTAGTCACACGTATTTGCCGTAATATCTCATTTTGCTGAGTGTCGGCATCACTTAAAGCGGTTTGGGTTTGCTTTTGGATGCTTTGTACTTTTGCAAACTCATCAATGACCAATTCAGCTATCGCCGTTACTTCCTTGATACTACTGGCGACGTCGTTAAGCTCAGAATCGGACAACCAGTAATAGCTATCAAATAGGCGGCTAGTATTATCCGCTAGCTCTTCATAGAGCTTTTGTGACACGCTTTGATTATCAATCAGGCGGGTAATACTATAGAGATCAGAGATACCACGTACCAATTCTTTATTGCCGATTTTTCCATAAAAACTGGTGCTTTCAGGCAACTCACTGACATATTCAGGTGACGCATAAGGCGTATGCCATACCTGCATCGGGTGAATACGTGACGGCTCACTTTGGTCATTAAACAGTACCAAACGCCCATTGTCAGCCAATGCCATACCATTGCAGTAAATGGGATTTGCCAGTTGTTTTTTAATGAGGTTATAAGGAAATAATCCTGTGATGCCTAAAGCGACATCGTAAAATAAAAACAACACGTCTTCACCATTAGGCGATACGATTTTACGTTTAAACTTTAAGTCTTTGGCACCGACGCTATTGGCATCGAACAGCTTATACTCACCGGTTTGCAGATAATAACCACCGGGAAATATAATACCGTGATCTTCTGGCAGCTGCACACACGACTGCCCAATCGCATCCAAACGCAATACGGCTTCGGTCAAGGTGTTATAAACAAAATAACGATAACTGTCTTCGCGATACGGCCGTATTTTCAGCAGTATTAAACTGCCAACTTTGGCATAAGCAATCTCGGCATCGGTCAGCGATTGGGTGCGATCATTCACAGGCTCGCTATAGATACCCTGCCCTGATTGAGTGTTATCCTCAATCTTAATGGTCAAATCGCCACCAATGGTTTCCACAAATATGGTATCTAAGATATTCATATGCGGATATTTACCATTGATCATCTGATCACGGGTGGTATCTACCCAATCAAAATCGTAAGCAGGAGGCAATTCGATATCACGCTCGCCTCGATTGTCTACGTAGGCAATTTGAGCTGACTCTGGTATGCCTTGGCTAAAATCTAGGGCAAAACGAAAGACGCGAATATCGGTGATACGCTCGCCAATTTGAAACGCCAATAGCAATTTGCTGTCTTTGACGGTCAGCTGAATCAGGCGCGTTTGCTTGTAATATCGATATAGCTCGTTAAAATCTTGTACAAATGCTTCTTGATCTAAAAAGGTATTTTTTAAATCTACTTCTTCCAGCTGATATTCTTGCTCAGTATGTTCGCTGCTATTACTATTATCGGTAGTACTTTGGGCGTTTGCTATAGTTGCGCCGTTATCAGTATCAACAACGCTTTCGCTATTATCACCAATTTTATTATTAGGATGTATCAAGCGATATAGCGACAACACATCTTTGATATTACTCGCCCGCTTTAGCCCCATAAAGACATTGTAGCCAAACAACAGATAATCGCCAACTTGCACCATATCTTGCGCCACACAGTTGTATTCGGTACGAATACGGGTGCGGGCGATGACTTGCATCTGCGTGCTGCCAAACTCTTGCAGACGCGCATGATTCAGCTTAGCGGTCTGTTGCTCTAGCCGACTACCCTGCTCAGTAAGACGTTTTTTAATAAGCTCATAAGCATTACCTGAAGCGACCGCTTGATCCGTTTGCTCGGATTGGTTCTGGCTATTGGTATTATTTGAATTGGTTGCGTTTTGCGTATCCGCCATCGTTGCTCGTCCGTTTTATTTTCAGGCAATAAGATAAATCTAAGGTTTTTTGTATTAAAGAAGCACTTGGCTAATCCAAAAAAACGAGTGGTCACCGCTGGTTTTCTTAGATTAGCCAACTCATTGTCTTAAGTTGGCAAAACCACTTCATAGAAATGCTATTTAAAGAGTTTTCCTTGCAAAGCTATGAGCTAGGAAATAATAAAGGTCTGAAAGAGCTTTATACTAATGCAAAAGAAAATTCATCCTTTTCTAGTAAGGTAATCTTAGCTTCTAAGGATAAAAAATCTGCCGCATAAGCAACAGATTTTTTATGAGCCTCAAAATGACTAGTCGTTATATTGAGCCGTTTTATTAGACTCATCATTCGCTTTGTTAGCATTATTGGCGTTATTGGTATTGTTGGCTTTGGTCATTATTTGATTGGCCATCATCGTATTGATAATGCCGCTCAACGTATCTGACTTACCAGCGAGACCATCAATGGCTTTACCGATAGATAGCGACTTGGCAAAGTTATCGAAGAAGTGCGCTTCACCGCCAACGATATCGATTTTGGCTTTTTGTAGCGCCACCGCCAAGACTTCAGCGTTTTCTTTGGCAATCTCTTTACCGGCTTCGATAGAGGCCATCGCTTCTTGTAGCGCGGTCTCAAGACCCATACGGAACTCTTCATGTTCGCGCGCTTCTTTGGTCATGCTACCCATGGCATTGAATTTCTCGACCAGACCATCGGCTTCGGCTTGGAAATGCGCACGGGTAACTTCTGCTTTTGCCAGTCCAACTTCACGTTCTGCCTTGGCATTTGATTCACCACGAGCAGCAATCACTTGCGCATTTGCCATGCCGATATCACGTTCGGCTTTGGCATTAGACTCACCGCGAGCGGCGATAATCTCAGCATCAGCCATACCTTTTTCACGTTCTGACTGTGCTTCCGCTTGTCCAGTGGCTTTAATGATATTAGCCTTGGCAATGCCTTCTTTTTCTAAAGATACTGACTTAGCTTCTTGAATGGCCGCTTCAGCAAAACCATGCGCAGACTCTTCAGCCTTGATACCTTCAGCCATTTTAATTTTGGCTTCCGATTCCTTGGCAGCTGCATCAAGATTGGCCGTCGCAAGCGTGGTAATCTCAACCGCTTTATGCTTAGCAGACAACTCTTCTGCTTCGGCTTTTTTGACTTGACGCACTTTGATTTCTTCGGCATCGGCTTCGGCGGCTAGGACGCGCGTTTGCTTAGAACGTTCGGCTGCACTGATTTCACGGACTTCTTTGATACGTTCTTCTTCTTGTGCAACCGTTTTATCTACCGCAATACGCTCACGTATGACGTTCGCAATTTCTTTTTTCTCAAGCTCAATCGCGCGTTCAGCTTCGATACGTTGCAAATCAACTTCCCGCTCACGCGAGACGATTTCTAAATCACGAGCGCGCGTGACTTTTTCTTCTTCAATGACGACAGCACGTAGACGATTCTGTCCGGCCACTTCAATTTCACGCTGTTGATTTTCACGCTGAATCGCTAAATCTTGCTCAACCATGATAACGGCTGTCTCTGACTTTTTACGCTCTTCTTCTTCAATTTTGCGCGTTTCAGCCGTTTCACGGGCAATCACTGACGCGATTTCACGGCGCTGTTTGGCTTCAGCATCGGCTTGTTGACGCTCAAGCTCAAGCATCGCCTCTTTAGTCTCGACGTTTTTCTTCTTAACAGCCAGCTCTTCGTCACGCTCAAGCTCATTGGTAATGATGTTTTGGAAGGCCGTTAGCTGCGTAATCTTTTTGATACCTTCAGCATCTAAAATATTGTTTGAATCAAGTGACGCTTTTGGCGTTTGTTCTAAGTAATCAATCGCCACATCTTCTAAGACATAACCATTAAGATCATTACCTATTTCTTGCACGATACTGTCACGGAACTCGCTGCGATTTTCAAAGAGTTTGATAAAATCAATCTGCTTGCCCACTGTTTTTAATGCTTCTGAGAACTTAGCATTAAACAGCTCATTGACGGCAACTTTGTCTGAAGCTCTTTCAACCCCAACCGATTTGGCAACTTTAAGGACGTCTTCTTCGGTTTCATTAACACGTAAGTAAAACGCCACCGTGATATCAGCACGCATATTGTCGGCGCAAATCAACCCTTCTTTACCGCGTCTATCGACTTCTAAGGTGATAAGGGAGATTCTCATCAATTCTTTTTTATTGATGATTGGCCAAACAAAACCGCCATCAAAACGTACGGCGATTTTACTCACGCCGTTGATAATCAGTGCTTTGCCCTGCTCAACCTTAAAATAAAAGGCTTTGAGCATCAAAAGCGCTGCCATAATAAAAACAAACGCCAGCACCACAACCACGCCGACGATAATCAGTATATCCATATTCATTCCTTTAATTAAAACATTGCAACCAAATTTAAACAGGTAATACGACACTTAAAAACAAACTATTATCTATCTCTACATCGCCAATCAGCCAACTTATAAATCTAATGTATAAAGATTATTTATTTCAATTTTAAAATTATTTATAGCAGCGGTTTATGGCGATTTTTCTTTTACAGGAGCGACTCGGTAGGTGTTGGCTTCTTCTAAATACTCTACCAACATCACTCTATCGCCCTGTCTTAGCAAATCATCCTTGATGTCTGAACGAATTTTGAGTATCAAGCCTGCGCCGCCATCATTTAATTCTGCTTCACCATGTTTGTCAGTCACACTCAGGGTACGTACCACGGCGATTTTACCGATATTACTAGACGCATTACGCTTGGGGATTTTGGCGATATTTTTGCGCATGGGTGCAATGATCATACCTGTCAGCCACATGGATACGACCAATACAAAAATGAGCGCCCCTGTACCGAATAGGTAATACAAAAGACCAGAGTCAAAATATTGATGTAAAAAGCTCGTATATAAGTAGCTTAATAGCCAGCCGATTAAGCTGATTAAGCTTAGTATGATGATGAGGGGCACACCATAAAGACCAAATTTGAGCATGAGACCGGTAAAAAAACCCGTCGATGATAAGGTAGAAACATCACCATCTGGCTCACCAAGGTCTACGCTATCCATATCTACCATGCCGAGTAAAGACACCAGCCAATATAGAGTCACGAACATGACAAGCCCCGTAAAAATAATCGTGGGGTACAAACTGATTTTAGTGATAAAAACTAAAAAAGACTCTTGCATGAACCGCTCTCTCCTTTTGTTTGCCTAATCCAACATTTTGATGACTCGGTTATACAATTTGTTATTATATGACTGAAATTTACTCGACGTTTCTTTACTGAGATTTGCTTTATTTAGATTTATTCTTTCAGCTTTGGTCTATCGCCTTTGCTCCAAAAACTTTGTTCCAAAAACTTTGCTTGTTGTACTTTAAATACTAAGAAGGTATTGCCATACAATCATTGGCTCTAAGGAATTTAACCTACGACTATGCCACCTCTAAATTGCAGGCTATTTAATCAACTTATGTTTCTTTGATAGTGATTATATATACATTCCATTACATAATACATAGGTTTTGCTCTTACCGACCCCAAATGGGTGAGCGCACGACTCCGCCTGTTTTACTGCTAATCGCGTAGCTTGAATTGCCTGTTAAAGAATGAATCACTAAGCTACCACCATTTTGACCGCCCACTTGCGAAAGCTTTGTGGGATAAACGGCATACTGTGCAGAAGGCGACAGACGCGCGGGCTCATCGAGTCCTGTCTCTGCCAGATTAATTACCTGTTTTGTAGCAAGTGTCATCACCGCTGCCTTGCGACCATTAAGGTAGGCTAAATACTGACCATCTAAGCTCAGTTGTGGACTGGCCGCATAGCCTGCGGTCGGTATCAGCGCAGCATTGCCAGTGGCAAAGTTATAGCGATAAATACTTGGCCGACCAGCGCGGACTTTATCGCTGGTATAAACAAAGCTTTGCCCGTCGCTGGCGTAGCTTGGCTGCACTTCCGTGCTCGGTAGCGTGGTAAGCTGCTTGGTATGACCGTCACTTAGGCGCATCTCATAGATATCAGCATTACCGCCAACGGTTGAGCTATAAAGCAGTTTTTGCCCATCAGGCGAAAATGACGCTGATAAATTACTGCCCTCGGCATTGACGATTAGATTTTGGGTATTGCGTTTACGATCATAAATATAAATTTTGGGATGCTGGCGCGCTTCTTGTTTACTATAGGCGAGCATTTGACCATCGGCAGACCACGCCGGCGCGTAGATATAACCATTGAGCTGATCAATCAATTGGCGGTCGCTACCATCAGGACGAATGCTATAAAGCGTCGATATCTTTGCAGCGCCAAACCCTTGTTCCTCGACATAAGCAATGTGCCCTTGCCGATCTATCACTGGCATGCGCGCCGTTAGCGGATTACTCGCACTCATATCAGCAGGCGTTTTAGTGAGCGTGCTCGGCAATGTCTGACAGCCCGTTAACAGACTAAAAGCCGTTATCGCCATGACACTACTTATCATGCGTATATTGACAGATGGCTTTGATACAAAGGTTTTTAACATAAGATGACGTCCAATAAAGCGTTGATTATTGCGGGCTGAGAATTTCGATAAAAAAGATTAAAAATTAATAGTATAAAAAACATCATAGCAATCTGAATATTTTGCCTCAGTAGCCAATGACAGTGTAGCTTAAAGCGTCACAAATTTTAGATAAAAAAATGCCCCACTGATTAGTGAGGCATTATTTATATTAGAATTTAAACACTTATATTTAATAGTTATCTATTAAACAAATCCGTTATTTAAAGGCTGCTTTATTTAGAAACAGCTTTGAAATGAGCAACTTGATTACTATTGGTAATGGTCAGAATAGGCGTGTTATTGGCATTATTATTGATGCTGTATTTACCTTGTACCGTTGCCATTGTAGCTGTATCAAAGCTGGCTTGTGGCTCAGGGCATGCCATCATCGTTGACATCACATTACCTAGTACAACATTGCCATTCACTACGCTATAACTTGCGCCCATGTTATTACAAGTATTAGCAAAGGTTACACGGTTGTTCGTACCGTCTTTAAAGAATTTTAGCGTTAATGGTTTGCTTGGATCAAAGAATAATTGGCTGACTTTGTCGCCATTGGTACGCTTAGCATCGACAAGCTGCCAGTTATACGCCTGTAGCGCATCAACGGTAATTGGTTGCGTCACAGGTGCAGTGACACTAGGGGTAGTGGTTTGGCAACCTGCTGCAGCAAGTGTACCAACAGCAAGGGTCGCAGCCATCATCATTTTAGTCATGTTTTTCATATAAACTCCTAGAGGTTTCAAGTATAAAAGTGCAAAGGTAAAAAATATTGTTTTTTATCATATTAAGCAGCATTTGTTCAGGTTAATGTCCTGATTAATGCGCTCTGATTAATATGTTTTTATCATTAGTCTAAACAATGCGGTTATTATGCCCATTTTTCATAAGCCTGTCATGATAGATTGAGTACCAATTACCGCTATATTTGTTCTACTTTATAGCTTTTTTGCTAACACACCTTGTTACAATCATTATTCCCTGCTAGCACTTTAGCTAAAAACACTATTTAGATCATTGATACTTTAGACCTTTGATATTTCGATTTCACCCTTAATTGCTCTTTTTATCTACCTAAGAGGTCGTAAATTTCTATAGAATTTAATTGGGGCTTGCCGTCTTTTCTTGTTGCAAAGCCGCATAGCCTGCTAAGCGTTTGCGTTCCGTCTCATTAAATAATTGCTGCTCCATTTGAGTGATTTGGGTTTGCGCTTGGGCCTTATCGGCATTTTGACTTAACAGCTGCTGTTTTTGGGCTTGATACTGCTTAAAACGCTGATCAAAATTAGCATCTTGCTGATCGACTTGGGCAAGCCTTGCTGCTGCTGGCGCGCCAACCAACTCACGACGCATACTGTATAATTCTTCAGCCGTCGCGCCCTTAGCTTGCATCTGTTCGGTACGACTGATTAACTCATCTAAATTTGCCTGCTGAGCGATATTGGCTTTGGTCGCATTATCAGGCATACGGCTGATATAATCCTGTCTAGCTGCTTCTCTTTGTGCATCAGACATCTGCTTATCTTGATTGATTTTCACCATCGCAAGACTATAGTCATCATACTCATCCTCTGCACCAAAAAAGGCTTTAATGGTTTCCTTAGAAAAGTGCTGCTGGCGCAATTTGGCGACATCTTGCTGCTGCTGTGTCACTACATTTAAATCCAGCTCGCCATTCTTTGTTGCTTGTAATTGCAGGTTGCCATAACGGCTTTCTATAGCAGGAATCGCTTTAAGATAGGCCACATATTGGTCAAATATCGTCACCGCTTGGCTGGCGGCAGGCTCTGGCGTATGACTACGAATATAACTCTCCACCCGCGCATAAATGACCGCTTCATCCTCTTCACCTAGCGCCGATAAGAAATAATCAAATAATCGCCGTAGCCCTTCGGTGACGACCAACTGTTTATTTTCATCAATGATAATCTCACCATCGACATCCGTCCCTTGCAAGGAGCGCGGTAGATTTTCAAGGCCTGTCGTAAATTGAGAAGCGTCTTGCTTAGATAATGCGCCAACGTCATTATTAACATTCTCATCATTTATCGAGCTGGCATTAGCTTGGCTATTCAGCGCCGTAGAATCTGTTTGAGAAGAAGGTTTACGAGCATTATCAGGTTTAAACCACCAAATAATCGCAACGACTAAAATGATTATCACGGCGATAATAATGAGCAAAAATGGCGAACGGCGATTATTTGACATAACGACAATATCTTATTTAATGAATCGATTTAATAGGAAGTGACTATCTATAAAATGGGACAAAATAAAAGGGCCAGTTAAGTAGTGACCCTTTTAGGTAAAGGCAGTTAATTTGCTAATTTATATTCAAATCCCAACCACTAGATTTAGAAGCTAGCTTTTTAAATTGGCTTTATAAATTGGCATTTTTTAAACGGTTAACCTGATCGCGATAGACAGTTTTAGGATTAGGTTGTCCCCATGCAACTAAGCCTAATAGTTGATTGACCGAATCCATATGGTTCATTTTGTAATCATCGCGGATGACATAACCTAGGCGGCTCGAGCAAGCGGAAACCAGCCCATCATTTGGGTCATTTTTAAACACTTGTGATGTCGCTAATAGCACATAATCTATAGGGTCTAAGACATTGGTCACTTGACCAACACCACTGAATGAATAGTAATTGATGCCGTTCACCTTGGTGTCTTTTGGTTGTCCACAATAGCTTGATGGCATGGCAGCAGGGAACTCACGGTTAAAGTCGACCATATAGTCAGTCGTTAGCGCTGTAACTGCACCAAATCCGTCTTGTTCTTGCAGCTTATCGATAGGGATACCAGCGTTCAAATCCATGAAGTTACCTAAGAAGCCAAACAAGCTAAGCGCGGCTTTGGTGGCGGTATTATACTCGCCATTGACTCTGTCATTATCAATCTGCTCAACCACCCAATCCGCTAATGCCGCCCCTTGCTCTGGACTGGAAACCGCCGTCACTGACGCCACGTATTTTGGCTCAACGGCAGCGACATAACGAATATCATGACCGCCATGACTATGACCAATTAAATTCACCTTGGGGCTACCAGAAATCGCACTAATGGTTTTTACTTGTTGTAGTAGCTGCTCACCGCGCACCCGACTGTCATTAAAAGAAGAGGTTTTGGTAGCATAGACTTTTGAGCCGCCGCTCATGAGGGTTTGCGGGATACCATAAAAGTAGTCGACACCGAGTAGCTTGGTAAAGCCGACCAGACCATGAGTCATGACAATGGGATATTTGGTATCGGTATGGTTTGAGGTGAAATATTTGCTATCGACCATCTTACAGCCCGTGGCATTGGCACAGTTATAATACTGTCCAGCTGCTTGAGCAGAAGTGGTTTGCAATGTCATCATCAGGACACCGGCAGTAATAGCACCCAGTGAGGGTAAAAGTGCGCTAGGCGTTAAGGCGGCGCGAAAACGGTTTTTGAGAGTCATAACAACGTCCTTGTTATTTCGAGAGTTATTGTGAAGAAAGGGAGTGTAAATGGCTTGCTTGATGCTGATGGCACCAGTGTCATGTCACTATTTTCATATCACCAGTTCCATATCACTATTTTCATGGCATGGATTTTATAGCGCTTAACTATTGCATCCTGCATTAAGCACCAAATCCCTACCAATTTATTTAGCAAACAAAATTACAATACTTATATATCCTGCAACATTCAACTGCTTTTTTGCTTATAAACGCTATTATAATGACTCTATAGTCACGTATATGCATATAAATAAGCTGAGACGATTGGTATCAGTATATTATAAGGATTTAAAAAAATACCTATAAAGTTGCTAAGTGTTAGCAAAACAGCGCCTACTACATTTATGGTATAATTGACAACCTAAATTCTATAACTATAAGTACGACCATGATGACAAAAAAATCCCTTATCCAATCTCCTGAAGCCATAGAAAAAATGCGCGTAGCCGGTAAACTTGCCAGTGATGTGCTTGTGATGCTCGACGAACACGTCAGAGTTGGCATTAGCACTGAAGCATTAAACCAAATCGCTCATGACTATATCGTTAACGTGCAAGAAGCCATTCCTGCGCCCCTTAACTATAACGGCTTCCCAAAATCTATCTGCACCTCGATCAACCACGTGGTTTGTCACGGTATTCCAACCGAAAACAAGCTGCTCAAAGATGGCGACATCATCAATATCGATGTCACCGTCATTAAAGACGGCTATTACGGCGATACTTCAAAAATGTGGATTGTCGGCAACGGTTCTATCATGGCGCAGCGTATTTGCAAAGTGGCACAAGAAGCCCTTTATGCTGGCATGAGCGTGGTCAAAAATGGCGCGCGCTTGGGCGATGTCGGCGCGGCTATTCAAGCAGTGGTTGAACCGGAACGCTTTAGTATCGTGCGTGAGTTCTGTGGTCACGGTATCAGTAACGAGTTCCACCACGAGCCACAAGTGATGCATTACGGTAAAAAAGGTACGGGTTTTGAGCTAAAAACAGGCATGACCTTTACCATTGAACCAATGATTAATGAAGGTAAATGGCAGACCAAGATTCTACCGGATGAATGGACGGCAATCACCAAAGACCGTAAGCTGTCAGCGCAGTGGGAACATACCATGGTGGTGACGGACAATGGCTGTGAGGTGTTTACCACACGCCCAGAAGAAGACTTAAGCTTTTTGACCCAGTAATATCATAAAAGATCGCCTAGGCGGTCTTTTTTTTGCCTGATAATTCAGGCATATTAACGATGCCCTTTATTGAGTTGCTACTTTGAGAATTTCAATAATAATATTCTTTATATTTTCCATGAAATATTCGCTTTAATACCACTATCTACAAACTTTTAACTGGATAATCCTCATGTTTAATTGTGATGTCGCTGCTATTGATTTGACACCCATGCCACTAGTGTCAGACCATCGCTCGACCACCAATACGATGGATATAGCACTATCTGATATCCCTGATTGGCTGCTCCAAATCAATGACGATATCAGCCGCGCGCTCGAACGCGGTGTCAATATTCGCCAACTGGTTGCGGCACGTGCCTGCGTCATCGACGACTTACTGATTGCTTTGTTTAACTGGTTTGAGCTTGATAAAACAGATTTGGCATTGTTTGCCACTGGCGGCTATGGTCGTGGCGAGCTATCGTTACACTCAGATGTGGATATTTTACTGCTGACACCCAACGATATTGACGCGCATAGCAGAGAAAAAATTGACAACTTAGTGGCGCTACTATGGGACATTGGACTTGAGCCTGCCCTATCAGTACGCAGCGTCAGTGAATGCTTGGAAGCGGCGCTCGACCACACCGTTGCCAGCACTTTGTTAGAAGCGCGGCTGTTAATTGGTAATGAAGAACTAGAAGAAGTACCGCATAAAATTGTCAATACGCAATGGTCGCCACGTGATTTTTATGAGGTGAAAATCGCTGAAGCAAAAGCGCGCTATTTACAGCACAATGCCACAGAGTACAATCTTGAGCCTAATATTAAAACTGCGCCCGGTGGTCTGCGTGATATTCATATTATTGGTTGGGTGACCAAGCGTTATTTTCGAGTCAGTAAACTGTATGACTTGGTACAACAAAACTTTTTGACCGAAAAAGAGTTTGATGAGTTAAATTTTGCCGAAGGTTATTTATGGCAAATACGTCATTACTTGCATGAGCTGACCGGTCGCAATGAAAACAAGCTGTTGTTTGATTATCAGCGTGAGATTGCTCAGCTGATGGGCTATGAGACACAGCCAGATGACCAGCCGAATGCTGCCGTCGAGCGCTTTATGCGCGACTACTATCGCTGTGCCATGCAGATATCGACATTGTCTGAGATGCTGACCAATCATTATTACGAGACGATTATAGAGCCGCAATTGCCGGATGAAGAACGGCCGAAAAAACATCCTATCAACGCCCGCTTCAATCAGGTCGGCGAACAAATCGCGATGTCACATCATCGCGTATTTGCTCAGCACCCAGAGGCGATTTTGGAGATGTTTTTACTCATGGGTCAATATGGCATCAAAAATGTCCGCACCCATACCCTGCGCGCACTAAAGATTGCAGCCCGCGGTATCGATCAGATTTATAGAGACAATCCGACCCATCAAGCGCTGTTTTTAGCCAATTTAAAAGAGCAAAACTATTTATTTCATCGTCTGCGTACCATGAATCGTTATGGCATTTTGGGCAGCTATATTCCAGCTTTTGCTCAAGTAACAGGGCTGATGCAGTACGATTTATTTCATCGATATACCGTTGATGCGCATACGTTATTTTTAATTCGCATTTTACATCGCTTTACTGATCCGCGCTTTTCTGAAGACTTTCCACTGGTCAGCGCTATCTTCCAGCGTATTGAGCGCAAAGAGATTTTGGTGTTGGCGGCGATGTTTCATGATATCGCCAAAGGTCGTGGCGGCAATCATAGCCAACTTGGCGAAACGGAATCGATTGAATTTTGTCTTGCTCATGGCATGAGTCAGGCGGACGCCCATTTGGTTGGTTGGCTGACTCGCTATCATCTATTGATGTCGATGACAGCGCAGAAAAAGGATATCTCAGACCCAGAAGTGGTGACGCTGTTTGCCGATTTAGTTGGTAACGTGACCCACCTCAATCATCTGTATGTACTGACGGTTGCCGATATGAATGCCACCAATCCACAGCTTTGGAACAGTTGGCGCGCGACCTTGATGAAACAGCTCTATTCACAAACGCGGCGTATCCTGCGCGCTGATATCGATGCCCCAACCAACCGCCAAGATATGATTAAAGCCACGCGTAAACAGGCGCTAGCGATGCTTGATAATGTCAATAACCAGCATATGAATCGCGAAGAGGTTTTAAGATTGTGGGATGACTTGGGCGATGAGTATTTCTTGCGAGAAATTGCAGAAGATATCTTGTGGCATACCGAAGCTATCTTAAATCATCCGCCTATAGGCCGCGCCTCTGATGCTGATAGCGCACCACTTGTGGTGTTACGTGAGCACCGCGAGCTGGCGCTTGATGCTGTGCAAGTGTTTGTTTATACCCAAGATCAAGTCAATTTATTTGCCGTTACTATGGCAGTGTTTGATCAGATGAATCTCGATGTTTTAGATGCGCGCATTATTACTGCAACCCGTGATTTTGCTTTGGATTCCTACGTATTGCTCGATCGCAGCGGCACGCTATTGGTCGATATAGACAGCCAACAAGAGCTTAAGCAGCGCTTAATAGATGCCTTTAAAAATCCAACAGTTCCCAAGCTCACGCATCGAAAAATCCCACGCCAGCTACGACATTTCGATGTCGCAACGACGATTAATTTTGAGTTCAATGAAGCCTCAAATCAGCATATCATGAGTCTAGAAACCCTTGATCAGCCAGGTCTACTTGCCCGCGTTGGTCAGGTATTTTTACAACAAAAGATTGAGGTGCATGCCGCTCGCATTACCACGTTAGGCGAGCGTGCAGAAGATATGTTCTATATTAGCGATCAAAATGATCAGGCGTTGTCTGCGGATAAACTTGAGACATTAAAGGCGGCATTGATAGCAAGTCTTAGCATTCGTAAAGAAGACACTTAGCCTGTATTTAGACATTTATGCTTTCAAACCTTACTGTTAAAACCCTACCGTTTAAGCTTTACGGATTAAACCTTAAAAAAACGCTTGCTAGTTAAACCTCTAACTATTAAGCGTTTTCAAAAAAAGCTAACGTATATTTTAAAACAGCATGTCTAATAATTGTTTTTATAAACACTTCACGCTATAACATACTTTTATACACCATCTCACTTGCATGGTCTTTCAGCTCCTCATCGGCAAGCTCCAATGGCAAAACCTCTGCTCCTATCTGCTGCTGCCCGAGTATCAAGCGCCCAGCTTCCACTTCTTTTTGTAGCAGACGATGCAAACTGGCTAAATGAAATTCGGCATCGTAGTACTCATAGATTTTCTGTAAGGAAATCGCTGCTTTGGCATGAACATCAGGATACAGGCTATCGGCGGCTAAAATAGTCATTTCATTAAGTGCTTCTTCACGCAATACATCGGCTTGGTTAATCTTATTTTGTAGATGATTGGCAATACGACCTTTAAAACTCAGCATCCCAATAAAAATCAGCGTTTGGATGGCAAATAAACTCATATACTGCCATAGATGCAGTGACATATTTAACAGTTTACTCAGTAGCATCAGTATCATCGCTACCACGACATAGCTGACCAATTGCCAAAGTAGCCACATCATAAAGCTGTTGTCCCCGAACCAAAACATCTGCCGCTCTTTTAACAACGTCAGCTGTTGCCGTGCTTGCCACCAATTTTGCTCGCGCTGTTTTAGTTGCTCATATAGCTCAACACGCTGACTGCCATCAAAATGTTGCACAGTGATATCTTTAGCGCCACGCTCATTGGTTTTTACAACACTAGACATATCAAGGTTTCCTTAAATAATCTGTCGTTGCTGCTGACAGTTATTTTTACTTGGTAAATAAATGACACTGTTTTAATTTTATCCATGTTTAATATCATGATAAAAATTGGCTAGACTCAAAACTCGTTACCATTCAAAAAACAGCTATATGCCCAGCTTAAAGCGATATAAATTGCTTTAAGCGCTTGTTTTAAATTGACAATAAACAGCTTGAGAAGAAAAAAGACAAAAAATAAGAGAAGTGCTACACTGCTCAAATGTAATTTTTCTTTATCACTTTATTATTAATTGTCTATTATAGTTAGCCTACTTATGAATCACAACTTAACGACTTTGCACCCTTACCCGTTCGCTAAGATGGCAACCTTGCTTGCGGACAGTACGCCAGCCCATAACTACAGTGAAATTAAGCTGGGTATTGGCGAGCCGAAACATGAGCCACCTGCATTTGTGTTGGACGTATTACGCGAAAACTTGGACAAAATAAGCCAATATCCAACCACTAACGGTATTTTTGAGCTGCGCCAGACCATTGCCCATTGGCTGGAGAAGCGTTTCTTTTTAAATCATCTCAGCCCTCATAGCCAAGTATTACCGGTTATGGGTACGCGCGAGGCGATTTTTAGCTTAGTGCAGGCGGTTATTGACCATTCACAAACCGAATTGTACGAAGCTGAATCCAATCAACTGGCGCTTAATAATCAGCCAGCAGCTCAACAATCGCAAAAAGCAGTTCAAACACCCACGATTGTGATGCCCAATCCGTTTTATCAGATATACGAGGGCGCCGCCATACTGGCACAAGCAACGCCGTATTTTATGCCTTGTACCATTGATAATGATTTCAAAGGTGACTATCGTTCGGTACCAAAAGATATCTGGACAAGCACACAGTTATTGTTTGTCTGCAGCCCGAACAATCCAACCGGTTCCGTCATGACTATGGACGACTGGGAGTACCTATTGCGCTTATCAGACCAATACGGCTTTATCATTGCCAGCGACGAGTGTTATAACGAGCTGTATTTTGATAGCGCACCGATTGGTCTATTACAAGCTTGTGCTGCCCTCGGTCGCCATGACTTTAAAAACTGCGTGGTATTTCACTCTTTATCCAAGCGTTCAAACTTGCCCGGTTTACGCTCAGGCTTTGTAGCCGGTGATGCCAATATTTTGCAGCCTTATTTGCAATATCGCACCTATCAAGGCTGCGCGATGCCGATACCGCATCAGCTGGCTTCCATCACCGCTTGGGAAGATGAAAAGCACGTGGCGCACAATCGGGCGCTCTATCAAGAAAAATTTGCCTTATGGATGTCAGAGCTCGGTGAATTACTTGATTTACGCATGCCAGAAGCGGGTTTTTACTTTTGGATAAAAGTCCCTGAGCAGTTCGATGGCGACGACGAAATTTTTGTCAAAGCCTTGTACGAGCAAGCAAATATTCACGCGCTGGCTGGGCGTTACTTGTCACGTGAGGTCAATGGCAAAAATCCAGGACAAGGTTATGTGCGTATTGCCTTGGTTGCTAGCGTTGAGGAAAGCCGCGAGGCCATCAGTCGCATTCGTAAACTGCTTGGCGCTTAAAAGCTAGTTTTAAAACATAGCTTAAAAAGCTGTCTCAAAAATTAGCCAAAAAATCTAATTATTAAACGATAAACAGCACCTTATACTCAATATAATATCAGAGAACCGCATATAACCATGATAATATTGTGGTTATATGCGTTTTCTCGCTATGCTGCTTGTCAAACAGTGTTATAGTAGAAATAACGCTACGCTATTCTTATATTTCTTTATCATTAATACATCCCTTTCTCCCAGAATTTTTGCTAAATGTGCCATCAAGGATGATGCCATGCCCCATCTCGATTTTACCCAACCGCCCTTTGATGTATTGAGCGCAGCTGAACGTCAAAGCATCAGAAAAAATACCCAAATCCGTTATCTTGCTAAAGACGAGCGCTTGCCTGCCGACGATTTAAAATATTTTTATGTGGTCATCAAAGGACAAATCGAGCAACTGCTTGCTGATGAGTTTGTCGCGACTTATTTAGGCAGCAATCATACCGACCATCTAAATAGCAATGATTGGTTTGATAGTCGGCGACTACCAAAATCGCTTATAGAAAATGATTGGCAAGAAAGCAGCCATTCAACTAGCGTACTCCAGACTAATACTACCCCTCCAAACGAAAACACCCTATCGCCCTACGAGTTTCGCGCGATTGAAGACACGCTGCTGCTGCAAATAAATGGCGCAACGGTTGATAAAATCAGTGCGCAAAACCATCTGGTGCGCCAATTACTCTCAGAAGATTTACCTGAACGACTAAAAGCATTGCAGCAGCGGCGTAGCGGGCAA
The DNA here is from genome assembly GCF_058197955.1 of Janibacter sp. CoH_79_TC_3. Taxonomy (NCBI): domain Bacteria; kingdom Bacillati; phylum Actinomycetota; class Actinomycetes; order Micrococcales; family Intrasporangiaceae; genus Janibacter; species Janibacter sp. CoH_79_TC_3. Next base: position 256,684 of record NZ_JBXWIV010000003.1, on the reverse strand, counting down.
AGCTTAGATGCTAGCTATCATGGCTATAATGAGCAGCAAGAAGTCCAGCAAATCATGATGCAGCCGGTAATTGACGTCAGCTTATTACCCGTGCATATCATTGACGCCACTAGCAGCCTATATGAAGCGGCGCATATTATGACCAAGGCAGGGCTCAAGCATGTGTTGGTGCGACCGCTCGACCAATTAAATCCTGCTGAAAAGCAAACATTAGATAGTGATTTAGACAGTGACTTAGCCAGTGATTTAGATACCAACTTAAATAGCAGCTTAGATACTGATAGCGCCAATGCGCAAACTCCTAGCCGCTACTCTGGTCGTACATTAGGTATTTTAACCGATACCGATATCTGCCGTGCGGTGAGCGAGCAGCAAAACCCTGCGACGACGCCTTGTCAGCGTTATGCGAGCTTCAATCTGCGTACTATCGATGCTGACGATGAGATTGGCGATGCGCTATTGACGATGACGCGCTACCGCATCCATAGGTTGCCAGTGATTGATGCCAATGGCGAGGTTGCAGGCGTACTTGGGCAAAGCGATATGCTCGCTCATATTGGGCATCATTCACAGCTGATTAGTCTGCAGATTGAACAGGCAAAAGACTTGCCTAGCTTAGATACTGCGGTTGAGCTCATTGGGCGTTATATTCGCGCGCAGCATCAAAACGGTATCAAAATCGGTAACGTCAGCCGCATGGTACAGACGCTTAACGCCCAAGTATTTACCAAACTGTGGCAACTTATCGTGCCTGATGAAGTGATGACAAATACATGCGTCATCGTTATGGGCTCAGAGGGTCGCGGTGAGCAAATTATGCGTACCGACCAAGATAATGCACTTATTATTCGTGATGGTTATAGCCATCCTGACTTAGCCCAGTTCGCTGAAACCTTTAACAATCATTTAGCAGCCTTGGGTTATCCGCTCTGTGATGGCAATATCATGATGACCAATCCGATGTGGCGACAGCCGCTCAAGCAGTTTGAAGCGCAAATTAGCTTATGGTTTAGAAATACCGACCCGATACACAGTATTTATTTGTCCGCCATATTTGATGGCGAGTACGTCTGCGGTGACGAGTTGCTACTGACTAGTGTCCGCGAGCATTTAAAAATTGCTCATCGCCAATCAGATCTGATGTTTGTACGCCAGTTCGCCCGTGCCGCTCTACAATTTGGTGATGTCGGACAATGGTGGCAAAAGTTTGTGCCACTACTCGGCGGTAAACCAAGCTCCTATGATATAGACCTTAAAAAAGCCGGTATTTTTCCGCTGGTGCATGGTATTCGTACTTTGGCATTAGAAAATGATATTTTTGATGCGCCCAGTAGTAAAGGACGCCTCAAAGCCTTGGTGCAAGCGCGCGCCTTGAACCAACAGCGCGCTGATACCTTGCTTGAAGCATTAGAGTTTTTTATGGCGCAGCGTTTATCAGTGGCGCTATCGACAGATGATAAGCATGCACGGCAAGTTGATCCGACCACTTTATCGGCACTCGAACGAGATTTATTAAATGAATGTTTAGCAGTGGTCAAAAGCTTTAAGGGTCAACTGAGTCGACATTATCAGCTAGAATTTAATTAGAGCACGTTTATCAAAGTACGTTTATTAAAGCAACTGGGTCAACGTTTAGCAAAAAGGCCGTAAAAGAAAGGAGTCGAAATAAGATGCGTTGGCTAAAACAATTATCGTCTAATTGGCAAAAGACCCATTTGCAGCGCCCTGAGCTGGCATCGATGTTTAATGAGCCTTTGGCTGGTAAATGGGTAGCGATTGATTGCGAGATGACGGGACTTAATCCAAAAAAGCATCACCTGCTATCTATTGCTGCGATTCATATCAACGGCGATAGCATTGATACGGGCAACGGTCTACATCTGGTTTGTCGGCCGCCTGTGATGCCTGACCGTGACACCATTGTGATTCATGGGCTGCGTACTGCCGATGTTGAGCATGGCATGAGCTACGATGAGATGCTAGCGTTACTGCTACCCTTTATCGACAATCGACCGATAGTTGGGTTTTGCCCGCAGATAGATACAGGATTTTTGAATCCTTTAGTCAAGCGCTATATGGGAACTCTAATACCGAACAGGGTTATTGATATACGGCAATTATACAGTCGGCGTATGGGCGATCGTACGCAGGGCATTCCCAATCAATCGCAGCATTTAACCAATATTTTAGCGCATTATGATATTCCTGAGCTCGGCACGCATGACGCTTATAACGATGCTATCATGACAGCAATGGCGTTTTTGCATCTACGCGAACGCTGACGCTACGCGAAAATAGCAACTCATGTTACCATAGGCTGTTTTTGCCACCTGATGATAGACTGCTCATGCTACCCACTTCTAAGACTGATAATCGCCCTACCACTATTACCAAATTAACGCCTTTTACTAAGCAACTATATACGCTAAATAAGCCAGCCAAATGCTTACCCACATTATCCTCGCTTGCCTTATTTGTTGGTGCTATGTTGACGCCGCTATATGCCCAAGCTGCATTGCCAGAAGCGATACAGACGGCGCTTACGCATGCACACTTAAGCACCGCCGATATTAGTATTGTCATCACCCCAGTAGGTGATAAAAACGCTAGCCGCTTACCTGCGCCTATACAGGTAATTGATAGCACTAAATCCGCTAATCAGCCAGAATCTTTAAGTACTAACGATGGCACTGCTGAACCTAGTAGCATCCAAAAACAAGCGCTTAAAAACAATAATGCTAACGCTAAAGAAGTAAGCGTTCATCAAAGCCCATTGATGACTATCGAAAAACAGACGATTAAACAACATGCAAGACAACTCCATGCTTATACCGATGATCCTTATACGTATCAAAGTATAGAAAGCATTCCATCGCTACTGCCAGACAAGGCTTTAGTAAGCGCTAAAAATCATAATAGCAATGTTAAAGAAAATGAAAGCAGTAAAAATAATAACGACAAATCGACTGCTCACAGCCCTGTTATTAAAATCTCTTTTTCACCGTTATTAAGCCATCAAGCCGATATTGCGCGCACGCCTGCCAGCACCATGAAACTGGTACCAAGCTTTATCGCTTTAGATACTTTGGGCGCTGACTTTGTCTGGCATACTCGTGTCTACCATACGGGTATTATCATTGGCGATAAGCTCTATGGCGACTTGATTATTCAAGGCAGTGGCGACCCAAAAATGACCCATGAGCGCTTGCAGCAATTGCTTTATAAAGTACAAACCGCTGGTATTCGCCATATCAACGGCGATATTATTGTCGATAGCGCCGTCTTTAAAAATGTGACAAAAGACCCTGCCGCCTTTGACAACTCACCGCTACGTCCTTATAACGCCAGCCCCGATGGTTTTTTGGTCAATTTTAGCAGTATCGGTATTCAAAGCTATCCGCTAGATAATACGCGCGCGCAGCTGACCTACACGCCGCAATTGGCAAATTATCAATTGCCCAGCTTGATAAATATACGCTCCGCTGCTTGCGGTCAAGCGCGCTATAGTATTGCCCCGCAGTGGCAACCGACACAATTAACGCTTAATACCAATTTACCAGACAGCTGCGGCGAGCATGCTTTTTATGTCGCCTACCCTGACGCCAAAGATTTTGCTGCCCGCGTCATTGCTTCTAAATGGCAAACACTTGGCAATACCTTAAGCGGTAAAGTTATCAGCCAAGAAACGCCTTATAGTGCCAATAACACTAGCGATAAACAGACAAAATTGCCCCGTGGTTTAGCAGCTATTGCTATGTCACCTTTGCCCATTGTCAGCTATCCTTCTTTAAACCTTACTCAGCAGATTTATGATATCAATCACTTCTCTAATAATGTAATGACAGAGCAAGTGGCACTATCTATAGGCGCTTATAACAGTATTAATAATACTATTAATACTGTTATAAGCAATAAAATAAACAGTGATAAAACGAGCACCAATAAAGAAAGCGTTAATAATAAAAGCAGTGATACGAATAAAGTCATTAACAATCAAGCAACGAGCTTATATCAATTTGGCCAGCCAAAAGCGACAGATTATCCACAAGCGCTACAAACGATTAATCAATGGTGGCAAACCAAGCTGACTACCCCGCCGCCGCATCTAAGCAACGGCTCAGGACTCTGCCGCGACTGTAGCATCAGTGCCGCCAATTTAAACGAGCTATTGACCTACGCTTATGAACAACCGAGCTTTGATGCTTATGTGAGCTCATTAGGCATTGCTGGGGTCAGTGGCACCATTAGCGCCCATAGTGACCGCTTACCCAAATCGCAAGCCATCGGTCGCGCTTGGATAAAAACAGGCACGTTAAATAACGTCACCTCGATGGCAGGCTATGTTAAAGGGCTGTCTGGGCAAGACTATGTGGTGGTCGGAATGATTAATACGGATCAAGCGCTCAACGCTTATAACGCCCGAACCGTATTAGATATTATGCTAGATTGGACAGCGCAGCATTAAAGGTGGTTCATTAACTGCTCTTTTTCTATCGCTATTTGCTTTAAAAATCTTATGCTCACCCCTTTATAAAGGTCTTTTTTATGTCACGCAAACCAATGCAGCTCAGTGAGTCTCCTAATCCGTCAAAAGATGGTCTGGCGGCCGGCAATACTCAGCCTAGTAGTCCAAAAACAACACAATCTAAAATGGCGCAATATGTCGGATTCTTTGCGGTTGGTTATATTCTGGCTAGCGCCATATTTATGATGATTCAAACCAAATTTACCTTAAACTCTCAACTGGTCACTGTCATCTCTATCGTCATCGGCGCTTATATCGCGGTGCATAAATTTATTAAGCATCAACAGCGCGCGCTAGATAGAAGCGAGATTAACCGTTTAATGTTTGGCGGCGTTGCGGTGGTTTGGCTGCTTACCATTATCTATTTCTTAGGTATCTGGTTTTTCTTATTTGATGCGGTGAGCCGTGAAGTATTGATAGAGATGACCATACAGCAGCCGCTACCTCTACTTTCGGCATTGGTGATGATATTGGTGCTGAGCTTAGTCAGTGCGCGCGTTAGCATTTGGGTGATTAATCACTTACTTGACCCCAAGCGTAAAACTGTTTAATTATTATTTAAATGTTTAACGCTTTTAAATAGACAGTAACCTGAATTATTTATACCCATCCAAGCGCATACAAAATTTTGTCCTATACCTGAATAAATTACGTTACGCTATCTTAACGCTAATGAATTTTGCTAGATAGGAGCGCAAGCAATGGAGATGCTTTTTTTCGACAATATAGACAAACTCGGACGTATCATTTTGACCGCGGTCATGGTTTACGTTTTGATTGTGATTACTACCAAAGTCTCTGGAAAACGTTCGACCTCGCAGCTTAATAACTTTGATTGGATTGTCACCGTGATGATTGGCTCACTCGGTGCCAGCACTATTTTGCTTAAAGACATCCCTTTTATAGAAGGCGCTTCTTCTATTGTGGCGCTGTATGTCATGCAGTTTTTGGTCACAAAATATGCGTCTATTTCACCAGAATTTAGCAGTTTTATTTTGTCCGAGCCGCGCATTGTCTTTTATCAAGGACAGTTTTTACCCGATGCGATGCGTGCAGAGCGCTTAACTCGTCAGGAGATTGAATGTGCGATGCGTTCTGAAGGCGTGAATAGTTTCGATGATATTGAGGCGATCGTTTTCGAATCAGATGCTAAGCTGACCATTATCCCAAAACCTACTTCTTCTGATAACAAAGACAATCATCAAAACGCAGAGAACACGATATCGCAAACCATTGCACCGCTTATGCAAGGTGACTGATAAAGGTTAAAGCATAAAAAAGGATAGCCGATATAAACCGACTATCCTTTTGCTTTTATCTTCAATTAATACTAACCGCTATAATCGTTATTTATCAATAACAATCCTAGTGCAAAACTTACTTAATACGCTGCCACGTTTGCGAACGCCCAAAGACTGGGGTACCGACAAAGCCGCGTAGTTTTAGGCTTTGACCATTATCACTTAAGGTCAGCTTGCCAGAATAGGTTTTTCCTGACTCAGGATCGACCAGCTTGCCGTCACTCCATTGATTATTACCATCCGCTTTGAAGCCTGATAGTATCTGCAAACCTTCAACCGGTTTGTTTTTTAAGCTGCCAGGACACTTGGTACAAAGCGCATCTGACTTTTCTTTATCAAGGACCTTTAGGATTTTTCCTGTGACTTTACCACCGCTTTCAGTTAACTGCATGACGGCCTTTTTTTCGCCAGTTTTATCATCGATGGTTTGCCATTGCGTGCCATTTAACGAAACAGCAAACACAGAAGTAGAGAGCAGCGCACCTGCGCTAAGAGCAGCTAGACTTAATATAGTACGTTTCATGAACGACTCCTTTCGTTTAAAAAAATATTTCAAATTGTCTTTTGGTTTATCATAAAGACCTCACAGTGTTAGGCGTTATCATATTATCGATAGATTTATCATTAAGAAAAATCAGCATAATAAAGAACAACTGTTTGTCGAATGCTAGTAAAGCATAAAAAAATGCTTTGTAAAAGGTCTGTTTGTTACAGCAACTTAAGCGCAGAATTCTTTTGTTACATTTAATCAATAATCAAAGTGGTAGGTATTATGAAAGTAAGAATATTGACCGTCGGTAATAAAATGCCCAAGTGGGTGCAAACCGGTTTTGATGAATATTTCAAACGTATTCAACCGATGCTCAGCACCGAAATCGTAGAAATTGCGGCGGCCAAACGCGCCAAAAATCCGTCAGACGCCAACTTGGCGCAGTACCGTGAACAAGAGGGTCAGGCAATATTGGCTGCTCATGCGGCAGGAGGGCGTGAGCAATTGTGGGTGCTAGATGTAAAAGGTAAGATGCTCTCTACCGAACAGTTGGCCGATAAATTGGCGGGTGGCATGCAGCAAGGCGACGATATTGCCTTGGTCATTGGCGGCGCTGACGGCGTATCACCAGAGGTATTGGCAAAAGCCGATGTAAAGTGGTCATTATCCGCGCTGACCTTACCGCATCCGCTGGTGCGAGTGGTGCTGATGGAGCAGCTATATCGCGCCATGAGTATCAATCACAATCATCCTTATCATCGCGGTAATTAAAACGCTTATAAAGCAGCTCTTACCTTATAAAAAACCAGCTTGTTATTAGTAATGACAAAACAGATTGAAATATAGCCGCGCGCCCTAATAAATGCACCATGAAACATCCTAAACATGCAGTACCTAAAGTCTCAGGCACGCATCCGCAACCTGATGACAAACGCCAACCTCTAACGACCTCAAAGCCGACGCCTATCACGGCAGCGGCTGCTTGGACAGATATACCTGCGATACCACCTAGGGCAGCGAAAGTATCGAAGCGACCCAAATTGCCCGCGCTATTTATCTCGCATGGAGCGCCAACGCTTGCAATCGAACAGTCAGCGACAACCAGCGCGTTGGCACGTATGGGTCAAAACTTACCTAAGCCGCGCGCTATCGTCATTATGTCGGCACACTGGCAGTCGGCTAAACTTGAAATCAGCAGCAATCCACAACCAAAAACTTGGCATGATTTTTCCGGATTTGCGTCTGAGCTGTATGAGTTGCAATATCCTGCAGCGGGTCAGCCAGCACTTGCCGAAACCCTGGCGCACCAGCTAACGGCGCGTGGTATCACCTGCCGCGTAAATCCTTTGCGTGTCAGCGACCACGGCGTTTGGGCGCCGCTTTTGCATCTGTATCCAGAAGCCGATATTCCTATCGTGCAAATATCGCTACCACGGCATTATGACAGTGTCGCTTGTTATCAATTGGGTGCGCAACTGGCGCAATTGCGTGATGAGCAAATCCTCTTGATTGGCTCAGGGAATATCACCCATAATTTACAAGCACTACGTTGGCAAGCAGAGAGTATTGATAAAACCGCTAAAGACTTTAAAGTTTGGCTGCTGCAACAGCTCAAAACTGACATTCCAAGCGCCTTAGACTGGCAGCAATATCCTAATTATCAAAACGTACATCCAAGCGATGAGCACCTATTGCCGTTATTCTTTGCCTTAGGTGCCGGTCAACGTGTCTCTGTGGTGCATCAAAGCATGGCGCACCATAGTTTGGGTATGGATATTTATCGTTTTGATTAGCTCTACCTTCTAATGCAGCATGTATCAAAAATCATTTCGAGCATATAAAATTACTTCTCAAAGGCAGGCTTAGTAAACATTCCAGCGCGTTCCATCTCGCCAGCAATGCTAAATAACGTCGTTTCATCATTTATACGCCCAATCAACTGCATCCCAATCGGCAGACCTTTTTTGCTCATTCCGAGTGGCAATGACATTGCTGGCAGCCCCGTAATATTACCCAATAAAGTAAAGCCCATTTTACCAAGTACGGGTGCGCTGAGCTTTTCAATCACGCCCGAGCTAAAGGCAAATCTGCCCATATCAATGCCTTTATTAAGCACCCCTGCGCTACGCATGAGCATCTCATCCATAAGGCTTGGCGGCAATACACCATGCTTAACCGCAGGTGTCGGTACGGTCGGGCACAAAATCATATCGTAGGTCTCAAGCAATAAACCTGTTTGATATTGGCTATCATGCCAGCCATGCTTAGCATGTGCCAAATCAACGGCAGATAATGAGCGTCCGAGCATCGCCATATTATAGGTTTGCGGCTCAAGGTTTTGGATATGCTGCGCGCCGTGACAGCGCTCGATATTATCAATAGTAAATGCCGTATGGGCGCAGACCACCACCAAAAAATCATGCCAAAACTGCTCAATATTAATATTAGGCTCGGCGGGCACCACACGATGACCCATTGCTTCTAGTTGCTTAGCAGTCTGCTCTAATACAGCAAGTACTTCTTTATCGACGACCGTATTGGCAACCAATGGCTGTTGATGCAGCGCGATGGTTAATTGCCTCGGTGCTCGCATCGCTGCTTGCAAAAATGTCCCATCGGGTGGCGCAATGACATAAGGCGCACCGATTTCTGCACCGCTGGTAGCATCAAGCATCGCCGCACTATCACGCACACTACGAGTAATCACATGGTCAGCAACCGCCCCTTCCCAACCTTCGCCAAATTTAGGTCCCATAGGGTTACGACCACGGCTAGGTTTAAATCCAAACACACCGCTCCATGCCGCAGGAAAGCGAATCGAACCACCACCATCACCTGCGCCTGCCATCGGCACGATACCACTTGATACCGCCGCTGCACTACCGCCCGATGAACCACCAGAGCTATAGCCTTTTTTAAATGGATTATGGGTGGCGCCATGAGCTTTCGGCTCGGTAGTGATAATTAAACCAAATTCTGGCGTATTGGTTTTACCAAAAGTATTCACACCGGTGGCTTTCATGCGTTTAACGATTTCGCTATCGTCATCAGGCACGATATTGACGCTACGGCTACCCATGGTAATGGGCTCATCCGCAAAATAAAATGACAAGTCTTTAAGCAAATAAGGCACACCGTTAAAGATACCCGTTGGTAAGCCTTTTTCTGCTGCGGCATAAGCGCGCTCATCAAAACGATGGATAATAGCGTTTAATTTGGGATTAAGCTGATTGGCTTGCTCAACTGCCGCATCGAGCAATTCTTTGGCGCTGACTTCCCCTGCGTTGACCAATGCCGCCAGCGCTATCGCATCGTATTGGGTGTATTCTTTAAACATAACCGACCGTCCTTGGAAAGTAATTTAATTGGCAAGTATTTTTAGAATTTATGGATATTTATCTGATATAACAATCACCAGTTTAGTCTAAAAAACTACTGTTTATAATTGATTAACAAACTCATTGGTCATTTGAAAACATAAGTGTCTATTATCAATAATGAAGGTAATCGTGAATAACTACCTATATTCTAATAACAAAAAAGCGAGCTACTTTATTGAGTAACTCGCTTTTTTAGTATTCAAGTATGCGTTATCTGTTTACATCAACAGTTCACGCTTGCCACTTTTCCCCATCGAGCTGACCAAGCCAGCCTCTTCCATCGAGTCGACAATACGCGCGGCACGGTTATAGCCAATGCTGAATTTACGCTGAATACTAGAAGCAGACACTTTGCGCGTTTCCATAATAAAACCAACGGCTTCATTATAAAGGTCATCATCTTCGCCAGAGGCGCTGGCAGTACTACCGCCACTGGGACTAGATAATTCAAAATTACCAGCCATATTATCAATATAATCAGGTGCACCGCGCTCACGCCATGCATCACAGACGCTATTAACCTCTTCGTCGCTGACATAGGCACCATGCACACGATCCGGTTCAATCTGCCCTGGGCCTAAGAACAACATATCACCATTACCAAGCATATCTTCGGCACCACCACTATCCAAAATAGTGCGCGAATCCACTTTTGAGTTCACACGTAGCGCCGCTCGTACTGGAATATTAGCTTTAATTAAACCAGTAATGACATCAACCGATGGACGCTGAGTTGCAAGGATTAAGTGAATCCCTGCGGCGCGCGATTTCTGCGCCAAGCGTGTAATTAATTCCTCTGCTTGCTTACCAACTTGCATAATCATATCGGCAAACTCATCGGCGACAATGACAATCATGGGTAAGGTTTTAAGCTTTGGCGCTTGACTGATACTCACGCTGTCATTGGGTCGCCATAGTGGATCAAGCATTGGATTACCCAATTTTTCAGCAGCGATGACTTTTTTGTTAAACTCGTTAAGCTTACGAACCTTTAATAAGCTCATCAGCTGATAACGGCGCTCCATCTCTGCGACGCACCAAGACAAGGCACTTGCCGCTTCAGTCATATCGGTAACAACTGGCGTTAGTAAATGCGGAATATCATTATAGTTGGCAAGCTCAAGCTGCTTAGGGTCAATCAAAATCATCCGCAGCTCGTTCGGGGTATATTTAAGTAGCATCGATAGTAACATGGCGTTGACCAAGACTGATTTACCAGAGCCTGTCGTACCAGCAACCAACATATGCGGCGCGCGAGCAAGGTCAGTAATAATCGGCTTACCGCCAATATCTTTACCCATTGCCATGCTGATTTGCGCTTTAGGGTCTTTAAATTTCTCGGTATCTAATAGCTCAATTAAGCGCACCATTTCGCGCTGCTTGTTAGGCACTTCGATGCCAATATAGGGTTTACCAGGAATAACTTCCACGACACGTAAAGATGCCATTGATAATGAGCGTGCCAAATCACGTGAAATCCCTGTAACTTTACTGGCTTTTATTCCGGGAGCGAGATCTACTTCAAAACGCGTTACGACAGGACCTGGAATAGCATTGACCACGTTTGCTTTGACATTGAATTCTTGTAGTTTAATTTCTAGCAGCTCTGATAACTGTTCGAGTTCAGCCAATGTATAGCTCGGCTTACGGTCAGGGTCAGGCTTATCTAAAATAGAAAGTTCTGGAATTGGTGTCAGACTACTACGATAGGCAGCCGTTTGCATCGAGCGTGATTTTTGATTGAATGCAATATCATCACTAATATGCGGCATAACAGGCGCAGCAATATCGTCAGCGATGTGGTAATCATTGTCGTCTTCCGGCATCATATCGGTAATATGATTACTGCTATCGCCTTCTGGCACCGCAAAACTCATGGTTGGTTTAGTGGCAGCGATTGGTGCAGTATCAGATTGTGCAACGCTAGCAGTCGCTGTAATGCCCGTTGATTCTGTAATACCAGTTGTTGCAATACCAATATCCGCTGTCGGCGCGAGTTTAGGATTGGCAGGTGGCGTATTGGTCGGCGTCATCTCGGTAACTTTAGCAACGTCACTAAATGTATCGACTGGCGCAGCAAACTCTACTGCCGATGTACTGATTGTTTCAGTTTCAACTAAAGGCTCAGCATTATAGGAAAAGTCTGGTTGTTCGATAGACCAGCTTTCAGACAAATCATCTATTGAGTCAGCAACCATATTATTTGATGAATTATCGTTTAATAAATTATCAGTCTTCTGTTCCTGTATCACAGTGTCAAACGAGGTTTCTAATACTGGCGCTTCAATCAAAGTTTTATATTCTTCTAACTCAAGCGCTACTGGAACCGCCGCATGTTCTGCTAGCCAAGCATCAACGCTTTCTGTCATTTTATCTTGATTAGCAGCATCATTAATAACATAATCAGAAGTATCAGAAGACGCAGCAGATTTATCAAAGCCTTGGACGTTAGTGTTTGAAGCAGCAGTTGCATCATAAACAAGCGTATCCTGTCCAGCAATTGCCTCACTTGCCAATAAATCATCGACCGTATTAGCATCATTCCAAGCAAAACTTGGTTCAACTTTGCGTACAGGCGCCATAACTGGGTTTGCTGCAGGCGTTGCAGCTTGCTGTTGGTTAATATGATTAAAACTGCTTGCATTAGCCGAAGCGGTCTGTAATTGCTCATCCTGCGCTGTGCTGCTAGTTGCAGTTTGTGCCACTGCTGCCGCGGCTGACATAGAGGCTTTGACGCTAGCACCTAGACCCGATGTCGCTAAAAAATCTTTCAATACGGTATTAAAACGACCACTTTTATCTGCCGTTTGGGCATGATTAGTAGCTGGCAAATCTAGTGGTAACTGCTCAAAGCCTTGCGAGGCTTTTTCATCCGTTACACTGTCATTATCATTTTGCTGTTGCGCAGCCGCCGCTGCTTGCGCCACTTGTCTATTATCCTGTTCGCGGTCATTACCTTTAACCGCAGCATCGCGCCATGACCACGTTTTAACTTTCTGATAAATCGCCAGCCAATGAATATTAAAAGCAAAAGTGGCGGTAATAATCACAAACACCGTTAAAAACGTCACACTGCCCCACTGTGATAATAGCTGTGCTAAACGTGCTTGCAGCTCAAGGCCAATAATACCACCAGCCACGCCTTTCAGACCTGACACCATAGGATCGGCCACTTGCTGTACTAAGGCTACCAATTGCGCAAACAAGGCACTGGCACTTAATAGCAAAAACACATAGGCAACTAAGCGTAATAACCAAAACGTTGGTTTATTATCCCACCAAATCAGCACTGACTCATAGACCAAAAACGCCAGCAACCACCAAGCACCAAAACCAAAGAAGCTATAGAGCAAATCTGACAGCCACGCGCCCATCTCGCCGCCCATATTATTCACGGTAGTCATATCACTACTGATGTGCGACCAGCTCGGATCATTACCGGTATAAGTCATCAAAATGACGAATAAATAAACCGCCAGTATTAATCCAAGCAGGGTAAATATGCCCTTTTTTAAATACTCAATAAGTGGTGCTGATATCACGTAAGATCTGCCTTGTCGTTAATACTCGTTATTAATACTAAATGGTTGTCAGTTGATGATTAACCCTAATCATACTGACTATGCTGAACTGGTTTTATGCTTTGAGTGGCAATATACATTAAGCGCTTATTCCTGCTACCACTCCCGCATAACTTCTTATAATAACAAATACATAGGCGTAGTGGCGACAGTGTTATCAAGAAAGAGCGTAAGAAAACAAATCCCTCAGTGATTTAGCAAAAAATGCGGTCATTAACCGAACATTCGCCACACTTTTGCGTAATAAATAGAGGCTTAATGAAAGAAATACAGTCATTTTAGGTATCCTGTTATCATACAGCTTGTTGTTATAGACCATATTTTTAGGCAGCATTTTTCAAGCTTATGGTGCTTTAATTCTAATGATACCCATATTCATTTTAGCAAACTTGCACTTTTTGCCCTCTGAGCTTATGTTATTATCACACAGCAAATAAGAAAAACCATATTCATCGCTACTTTTAGCGACTATCTTTTATAACATTTATAATTTGTACGACGTATTTTAATTCTTATATTTCTCATTTAGATAGCGAGCAAGGAAATTTTATGGCAACTAATAATACGGCTCCACGCCACGAAAAATTGATTATTTTAGGTTCAGGTCCTGCCGGTTACGCCGCGGCCGTTTATGCTGCACGTGCCAATTTAAAGCCTGTGATGGTGACTGGTATGGAAGTGGGCGGTCAGCTGACCACCACCACTGAGGTCGATAACTGGCCTGGCGATGCTCATGATTTAACCGGTCCTGCGCTTATGGATCGTATGAAAGCCCATGCCGAGCGCTTTGGTACTGAATTGGTCTATGACCATATCAATGAGGTCAATCTTAATGAGCGCCCTTTTACCCTAATCGGTAATAACGGCAGCTATACTTGTGATGCCCTAATTATCTCAACGGGTGCCTCTGCGCAGTATTTAGGCTTAGAGTCAGAAACCAAATTCCGAGGCCTCGGTGTATCGGCTTGTGCCACCTGTGATGGCTTCTTTTATAAAAACCAGAAAGTCGCCGTCATTGGCGGTGGTAATACTGCTGTTGAAGAAGCATTGTACTTATCCAATATCGCCTCTGAAGTCACTTTGGTCCATCGCCGCGACAGCTTACGCTCTGAAAAAATTCTGCAAGATAAGCTGTTTGAAAAAGCCAAAAACGGTAACGTCAAAATCGAGTGGAATCATAAAGTCAAAGAAGTGGTCGGCGATGATATGGGTGTCAATGGATTGATTATCGAATCGATGATTGATGGTAGCACCAAGCAATTAGACGTGTTTGGCATGTTTGTCGCTATTGGTCATAAGCCAAATACAGATTTATTCAAAGGTCAGTTGGAAATGAAAGACGGCTACCTTATCGTTAATAGCGGTCTAAATGGCAACGCCACCCAAACCAGTATTGAAGGCGTCTTTGCCGCAGGTGATGTCGCCGACCATGTTTATCGTCAAGCCATTACTTCGGCGGGCACTGGCTGTATGTCAGCGCTTGATGCTGAAAAATACTTGGATGCTATTGGTGAAGTTGTTGCTCAAGACCATACGTATGCGTCAACATTGACTGCTGATAAAGAAGCATAAATGAGCAACTTTACTAAAGACGACGGTCACATTGATATTAATATCGATATCAATGCGGCTGACATAACGCCTGAGACCTTCTGTAAACACATCAGAAATCTCGGGCGTTATAATTTCCCAGATCCTACGATGGTTGATCCTGATGGCATCGGTATCGTTGCCGTTGGGGGAGATTTAGCATCTACAACTCTGATTTCTGCTTACGCGCAAGGATTATTCCCGTGGTTTAATGAAGATGAACCTATCGCATGGTGGTGCCCTGAACCGCGCTGTATCGTGCTTCCTGCTGACTATAAACCTAGTAAATCGCTACGTAAACAAGCGAGTCGCAGTCCTTGGCAATTGACCCTGAATCAAGCGTTTGATGATGTTATACATGCTTGTAGTTTACCGCGTAGCGATGCTCTCAATGATGACCTGCCCGAGGGCGAACATACTTGGATTCATAGTGAGATGATTGAAGCCTATACTGAGCTGCATGCCCAAGGCTTTGCGCATAGCATTGAAGTTTGGGATGATCAGCAGCAGTTGATTGGCGGGTTATATGGCCTAAAGATAGGCGGTATTTATTTTGGGGAATCGATGTTTCATGTCGCATCGAATGCGTCAAAGCTCGCCTTTTGGGGCTTGATGCGTTTATGTGCCCAAACCAATGTCGAATTGGTAGACTGTCAGTTGCCAAATGAGCATCTGCTGAGTTTGGGGGCTGAAACCTTACCGCGTGCTGACTTTTTAGCGCAGTTAGATACCCTTATTGGCAGCCGTTCAGTCAAATGGCAAAAGGACTCTCATCAACCTTTAGCCGTATCATTACTCGATAAACCACAGCCGTGGCAATTAAAAATATAACGCAAATTAACAAGGCAAAATAGCTTGGTTAAGAAGTACGCTTATTTAGTACCTTCCAATATCACTTCAAATAAAATTAGCTTTAAGAAAACATACCTTTAAACAGCGCTTCCAATCATCATTTATACAATAAGTAAGTTAGATATTGTACTTACGAGGTTAGCATGGCACCTGATACCGCATTTTTATTGATTGGTACACTGGCAACAAAAGCCAATACCACCAAAGACACGATTCGTCATTACGACCAATTGGGGCTACTAAAATCTCGCAAACGCCAAGCGGGCTCACGACTTTATACCGAGTTTCATCCAGAATGCGTTGAGCGTATCGAGCTGATTAAAAGTGCCCAAGCGATTGGCTTTACTCTGACAGAAATCAAAGATAGCCTTAATGATTATTATGACGGCCAGCTCGATATTGATCTACAGCTAAGCCTTACTCAGCAGAAATTAACCCAAGTTAAAAAGCAACAAGCGACTATTAGCTTAATGATAGAGATGTTGGCTGAACGCATTGAGATTCTTGAGCGCATGCAAACGGATGAAAAGTATCTATCCAATATTGATATCTGCAAAAAGAGAATACCGCCACAAGTATAATTCAACTATCTTCTAAACAACCAACCCCTAATGATAAATTTTCTGCATAATCAAAGCATCAGTGGCTGGCTGATGTGGCACTTGATAATAGCCCTTTCGCGTATGAATCACGGCAAACCTTTGCTGCTCATATAAAGCAATCGCAGGCGCATTATCTGCCCGCACCTCTAACAACAAACTCTCTACCTGATTGTTCTTTAACTCTGCATTTAATTTGGCAAAAATCTGTGAGGCGATACCTTGACGCTGATAATCAGGATGGGTACCGATACGCAGTATTTCTGCTTGCTCAAACAATACTTGATACAAGCAATAACCAATTACCTTGTCAGCTCTCCCCTCAGCCGCATAAACGAGCAGCATGCTAACACTGTCTTGCTCAAGCATCTCAACTAGCGTTTTATAAGTCCATGCATCTTGTGTCTGCACTAGTGACTCAATATTTGCAACTGCTTGAATTATTTTTTGCAGCTCTGATGCTTTATTTGGTAGTTTTTCGATAATAAACACAGCGTTTCCTTTTATTGTTCTTATTCACGTGCAGTTAGACCCGATCGCATCTATTTTATCTTAAATATTTATCATCATTATTATTTAACTACCTGCTTTTAAAATAAAGCGCAAAAAAAAGCCACCCTTTATCAGGATGGCTTTTTCTTAGAGCTTAACACTGTCAGATTGCTCTGATAGTATTAATGCATCAATGCTTAGCTAAGTACGTTAGCAACAACACCAGCACCTACGGTACGGCCGCCTTCACGAATAGCGAAGCGAAGACCTTTGTCCATAGCGATTGGGTGGATAAGCTCTACGCCCATCTCAACGTTATCACCAGGCATAACCATTTCAGTACCTTCTTGTAATTGGATTGCGCCAGTTACGTCAGTGGTACGGAAGTAGAACTGTGGACGATAGCCGTTTAGGAACGGAGTGTGACGACCACCCTCTTCTTTTGACAATACGTATACTTCTGCGTCAAACTTGGTGTGAGGAGTGATAGAACCTGGCTTAGCTAGTACTTGGCCACGTTGTACGTCTTCACGTTTAGTACCACGTAGTAGTACGCCACAGTTTTCGCCTGCACGACCTTCGTCAAGCAGTTTACGGAACATCTCTACACCGGTACAGGTGGTTTTTTGAGTGTCACGGATACCGACGATTTCGATTTCGTCACCAACTTTAACGATACCAGATTCAACACGGCCAGTTACAACAGTACCACGACCTGAGATTGAGAATACGTCTTCGATTGGCATTAGGAATGCTTTGTCGATGTCACGCTCTGGCTCTGGGATGTAGGTGTCAAGAACGTTTAGTAGTTCTACGACAGCTGGTTGGCCGTATTTTTCTTGTGAGCCTTTTAGGGCTTCAGTAGCAGAACCTTTGATGATTGGGGTGTCGTCGCCTGGGAAGTCATAGTCGTTCAATAATTCACGAACTTCCATTTCTACTAGCTCAAGCAGTTCTTCGTCATCAACCGCATCACATTTGTTCATGAATACGACGATGTACGGTACGCCAACCTGACGTGAAAGCAGGATGTGCTCACGCGTTTGTGGCATAGGGCCGTCAGTTGCTGATACAACTAGGATGGCGCCGTCCATTTGGGCTGCACCGGTGATCATGTTTTTAACATAATCGGCGTGACCTGGGCAATCGACGTGAGCATAATGACGTGATGGGGTGTCATATTCTACGTGTGAGGTGTTGATGGTGATGCCACGTGCTTTTTCTTCTGGTGCTGAGTCAATAGACGCGTAGTCTTTGGCTTCGCCACCAGAGGTGATTGCTGCTACGGTTGCGATAGCGGCGGTTAGGGTTGTTTTACCGTGGTCAACGTGTCCGATGGTACCGACGTTGACGTGTGGCTTGCTGCGTTCAAACTTGGCCTTTGCCATGGGTATTTCCTCTTTTTTTGATGAATCTTTAACAATCAAAGATCGGTAAATAGCTGTTTGACGGCTCATGATGCATAAAAACCATCAAACCGTTGACGCTATGGTTTTACTACTAAAGCTTATTTATTAACAAGGATTGATAGCGGTAATGTTGATAGCGGTAATAATGCCTACAACTTTATATAGAGACATTATACTTGCTTTTCAATCTCTTGCACATTGCCGCGTATTATAACGCACATTGGCAAGCTACTTTATTTTCAAACTTCTTATTAATAACTGAGTTTATTAATAAACTGACAGCACTAAAAGGCAACACCTCAGTGTCACCCTTAAATCATTATCTGCCACACTCTATTTATAATTTTCAATATTCTATAATTTCGATAAAACACTTGAATAATAAATGGAGCTCATATTGAGAATTGAACTCAAGACCTCTCCCTTACCAAGGGAGTGCTCTACCGCTGAGCTATATGAGCGTATTCTAGCCAACCACTGGGTTGCACTAAAAAAAATATCACGATACAGCAATAATAACTGACTGTCGTGATGATTGATAGTTGCTGCGATGGTGCATATATGGAGCGGGTGGCGGGAATCGAACCCGCGTCATTAGCTTGGAAGGCTAAGGTGTTACCATTATACCACACCCGCATTTACTCTTATGCTGTTTGACTCTGATAGCGAGTCGTTAAAGATAGAGAGTATGCTTGGCGCTAGGACAAACTTTGAAAAAAATATGGTGGTGGGAGAAGGATTCGAACCTTCGAAGCTTTCGCGACAGATTTACAGTCTGTTGGGTTTGACCGCTCCCCAATCCCACCTAGATTGCTTGATATAAAATCACTTTAATTTAAAGCAAATTTATAAAAAGCGACTTTGAAAGAGATGGTGCCGACTGCCGGGATCGAACTGGCGACCTACTGATTACAAGTCAGTTGCTCTACCAACTGAGCTAAGTCGGCTTGTTCTCTCAAAGTGGTGGCTATTCTATCAAATATTTTGACAGACGCAAGCTATTTTTTGGTTTTTTTAGTATTATTTTCATAAGAACCGTCAAACGCTTGATTACGTTACTGTTTTTTCTAGCATTAAATCGCACTTTTTATCGTAATTAATATTATCAGCCAAGCAGCAAGCTAACTAGCTTACCGCTATCTTCTCTACTACCGATTATTTTTACTACCTAAATCAATAATAAAACCTTTTAATTAACTTTATATTTTATGACTTCTAACAAATGATTCATAAAGTTAATCTATAAACGGACAATTTATGCAGCAAATTGGCAAACTGCCAGTGATAATTTAATAACCTTTAAAAGTTACAAGTTATATAAATATTATCAGCTGGTAGATGCCTTTTTTAAGGAATTTTATAAACGATTGGTGGCGCTAAAGCAATTATACGACGCCCATATTAAATAACCATAATGCTAGGCCAATAATTAAAACTGCCACAAATACCCATATAAACCAACTGCCGCTGGGCTTTTTCTCGATCTGTCCAGCATTAGCAGGGTTATCAATGGCTTGATCCATGGCATTATTGCCAGTGGTGCCAAGGTCGCGAGGTTGACCCAAATTGGCAGTACCTGAAAACTGCCCAGTAGCAGCTTGCTTGGCACGTAACACATCAGGGTCTGCTTCTTCTTGTAGGGCCGTTTTGGTGGTTTTGTCATGCTTTGCAGCGTCTGCTGCTTCTGATGCTTCTGATGCTTGACGAGCTGCAGGCTGTGTTGGTTCTGGTTCCTGTACAATAGAGGCGCTCGTTGGAGCTGGTGCTTCTTTAGGCGTCACTACTGTGTGCTCAGTTGACTCAGTGATAACAGGATTCGCTTCAGTCAATGTCGCTGACAAGACTTCATTAATTCCTGTTTCTTTAACGACTGGCTCGTCTAATGTATTTGCAGTTTGCACAACTGCTGCGCTAGGGGTAGCTTGTAGATTGTCCTCAATAGGCAATATCTCTTCGATAACATTTTTTTTAACGACCGGCTCCGCTTCAACAATAGGCGCTATTTCAGTATCAGGACTCAACATCAAAGTTGGTTTATCTGCAACTACTTCCTCATTATCCATAGCAGCCACTGGCGCGCTTACCTGAAAGCTAAAGCTTGCAAAACCTAGCGTATCATTGGTAGCAATATTTGTAGATTTATTGGCCTCAATACGCTGGTCGTTGATAAAGGTACCGTTTGATGATTCTAAGTCCTTAACGTACAACTGACCGTTTAATACGCTCAGCACCGCATGATTGCGTGATACCTGCTTGCTACCGAGCACCACATCATTATCGCTACCGCGTCCCACAGACAGGCTATCACTGACTGTCAATGTCAGAGCACCCAAGGCTTCGGTTAAGGCATCAAGCTGCCATGCTGCACCATTTGTGGCTACTGGTGTATTGGCATTTTCTGTATGGTTCGTCATGCTATCACTCCTTATTTTTATTAAATATTCAATGGCTGTCTTTACTTAATCAGTTTCTTTAAATTACCATTTTTAAAATGATAAGTTCAATATTAGCTAAAATTTATTGTTTGCATTATTTAGGTATAAAGCGCGGTTTTATAATACCGCCAAGTTTCTCGTAAGGAATGCTCAGCACGGGCATACCATATGCGTACGGACTAATAGAGTAATGCTGATAACGAATATCGACTCCTTTATCGGTCAACGTTACGTTATCACTTAAAGTAAACGGCCAGTTCTTCTCATAATTTTTGACGTCGTTATCGACCGTTTTCACCCACTTTTTATAAGCATCATAAGCTAAGGCTTTAAAGCGAGGTTTTTTATTGGGCTGCAGCATATCTGCTAATTGGATTTTTTTTTTGCTCTGCTGGTCAAATATAAGATATTCACTATATGGCATGCCGTGAGCGCCACCCGTAAAGACATAGGAGTTTATCTCAAACATCTCGAAATCATTCACATGACCCAAATATTCGGGCGTCACCATTAAGTTATAGACAAAAATGCTGTCTTGCGGCAGATCAGAAAATTGCGAGTTAACAAAACCGTCGATAGCAGCCTTAACTTCTGCTGGGCTACTTTTCTTAGTGATGGGCGCGGATTCAGTTGGTTTACTATTAACGACCAAATGATTGATACGCGCATTGGTCAGCGTATTTATCCAACCATGATTGGTATTAAGGTACTTAACCTGAATCTCTGGACAATTATCACGCGACGCGCATTTTTCTTCTATTTTTTTGGGCAGCTCATACTCTAAATATTCAGTGTGACTAATGAGGTTCCCAGCATGCGCTGATAGGCTTAATGCGCCAAGCAGCAACCCACCACCTAACGAGGTTATTAGTCTCAGCCAATCGCCGTGTAGGACAGAATTTTGAGGCAATCTTGACTTATTAGCATGAGGTTGGAGTGCAGCTTTCATAGAGCCTCTTTAATATACAGATAAGGTATCTTGATATTCTACCGTAACCATTCTGTAGTATTGTAGGTACACTGTTTGTGTTTTTAAGTACTTAATGCTGATACTAAAGCTGATATTTAGTTGCAACTGAAATCTCTTATAATAAAAAAGACACGATAGCGTGTCTTTTAAAAGTAAGCAGGAAGATTAAAAAACTGATTTTAATGCTCGCGTGTATTACTAAAGGTCACTTCTGGATAGCGGTCTTGCATCAACTGCAAATTCACCCGTGATGGTGCTAAATAGGTCAAATAGCCGCCGCCATCTATCGATAATTGGTCATGTGCTTTTTTCTTAAACTTCGCCAATGCCACTTCATCATCGCAATGAATCCAGCGTACAGTCGCAATCGATACTGGCTCAAAGATGCATTGCACTTTGTACTCTTCTTTTAGACGATGCGCGACCACTTCAAACTGTAGGACACCCACCGCGCCCAAGATTAAATCGTTATTAATCTGCGGCATAAAGACCTGCGTTGCGCCCTCTTCACTTAACTGCTGCAAACCTTTTTGTAGCGCTTTCGATTTTAGTGGATCTTTTAGAATGACACGGCGGAACAGTTCAGGAGCAAAATGCGGAATACCCGTAAAATTCAGCTCCTCGCCTTCGGTAAAGCTATCACCGATAGAAATCGTCCCGTGGTTGTGCAAACCAATAATATCACCCGGATAGGCTTCTTCTAGCGTTTCACGGTCACCGGCAAGGAAAGTCAAAGCATCTGCAATACGTACGTCTTTACCCAAGCGCACATGTTTCATCTTCATGCCTTTTTCGTACTTGCCTGAGCACACCCGTAAGAAAGCAATACGGTCACGGTGACGCGGGTCCATATTGGCCTGAATCTTAAACACAAAGCCGCTAAATTCGGTTTCGGTTGCTGCCACTTCGCGCTCATTGGTCGGGTGCGATTTTGGCGGCGGCGCATATTTAATGAGGGTATCTAGCACCATATTGACACCAAAGTTACCCAGCGCCGTACCGAATAATACTGGCGTCATCTCGCCCGCTAAGAAGGCGTCAACACTAAACTCTTCAAGCGCCATTTGTACCAGCTCAAGCGACTCTTCAAAAGAATCAAACATCAGCTTGCCCAAACGCTCACGAATATCAGGATAATCATAGCCTTCGCGCGTCTCAGCGACCGTCATGTCACCGCCGTGACCTTTTTCATATAGATAAGTTTTGTTTTCGGTTAAATGATAGACGCCAACGAAATCTTGCCCCATACCGATAGGCCAAGTGACCGGAATACATTTAATCTTTAATACCGCTTCGATTTCACTGAGTAGCTCAAGCGGCTCACGAATTTGGCGGTCAAGTTTATTGACAAATGAGATGATGGGCGTATCGCGCATCCGGCAAACTTCCATCAATTTGATGGTACGTTCTTCGACACCTTTTGCGCCATCGACCATCATCAGCGCACTGTCTACAGCGGTCAGAGTACGATAGGTATCTTCACTAAAGTCGGCGTGACCCGGTGTATCTAGCAGATTAACCATATGTTCTTTATAAGGGAACTGCATAACCGAGGTGGTGATAGAAATACCACGCTCTTGTTCCATACTCATCCAATCAGACGTCGCATGGCGGTCGGTTTTGCGCCCTTTAACTTCACCAACTACTTGAATCGCTTGCCCCCATAACAGAAGCTTTTCGGTCATGGTGGTCTTACCCGCATCGGGATGCGAGATAATGGCGAAGGTGCGGCGCTTGGCGACTTCTTTGCTTAATTTCTTTGGATCTACGCTCATAATTTCGGCTTCAACGGTTGTGTGATTTAGAAATCAATCTAAATAAATAGGATAAATAATGGACGTATTGTAGCGGATTTAGCGTCTGGTTGCAGAATTAGCGCATAAAAAAACACTCTCTGAAAGCTAAGTAGAGAGTGTTGATATTTTTAAATTTTAAAAACTTTTAAGCTTTAGGCGCTCTTACCTTTAATAATAGCGCTTGATTTCTCGTTCTAAAAAGTCAGCCGCGACATCATTGACTATCGTGCAATCGACCACACCGCGAAAGCTGTTGGTATTTGGATTACTGCTACCTTTGGCCACATAAACGGCTTCATAAATATCTTTACTATATTCCACACCATTATACTGATAAGCCGGTTGGCTTTTATATTCAAAAAACATCACTTGCGCCGCTTTTTGCTTGTTATTTATGCCGACGCCAAAGTTTGAGGTACTATAATCTCTATCATCATTAAAACGCGCTTCGGCTGCTTCAACCCACTTATCAAGCGCGGTATATCCGGTTTTGTCTTTTTCATTAAACGCTAAAAAAGCGCGCTCGCTGGTGACGACTGGAATATAACAAACTGAGCCTGCTGGAAATTCTAGGGTGGCTGGAATGTTAGGATAATTATTTAAGCCAGTAATGATGCCGCGACTACTATTTACCGTATTACCTGCGCTATAACTGTCCGCTTTTAAACCTGATAAATCCAAGGTTTTATAAGTGGTTTCATAATTAAACTTGTTATTAGTATTTTTTTCATAAACTGGGCGTTTCACGGTGCGACCATTAACTTCGATATTTTTATGTTCCAGTCGTCCTTCGAATTTATCCGCCAATACTGTTTTATCCAAGGTATTCAAACTCTGATTGCTATAACTATTGACAAGGTTTCTGCTCTGAATCTCATACTTGCCAGTACGGTAGGTTTCATCGATACGTGCAATCGCAGTCGCGCTAGCTTGGCTGTCATAGCTATTAGCAAAGCTCGTCAGCGTTATATTATTACTACCGCCTGAGCCAAAGAATACGTCCTCTTCTTCGCAGCCGACGAGCGCAAGAGCCATTAAACAGACCATACTCGGTATCACAATTCGTTTATTCAGCCAGCCATTCATTAAACGGTATCCTTATTAGGTGTCCTTATGATTAAGTGCCCTTATGGTTAGGCTTCTTTATCACCCATCCTGAAGATTTTAGTCTAAGACTATTTATTATTAGTTTACATTAATACAGTCGTTATTTATACACTAAAGTCCTGTTGCTGTCGCTACCATAGCCACTTATCAAGCAGGTTTATCAAGTTACCATATACAAACTTGCGGTATACGTTTAGCGCTGTCCATTATGCTAATCTAATGGTTTGCTATGTGAGAGTGCTTTTCTATGGCAGGTTGCATAGTAAAAAACTGCATAGTGAATAACGTAAATTGATTATAAAAACCAACAACAAAGGATATGTTATGAAAACATTGTATTCTACTCAAGCAACCGTTACTGGCGGTCGTACTGGTAAAGCAAGCCTGCAAGATAGTGATTTGACGATTAATATGGTCGCACCGGGTTCTGGTAAAGACGGTAATAATCCAGAGCAATTATTTGCCATGGGTTATGCGGCTTGCTTTGATGGCGCGCTTGCGGCAGTTAAAGGCGAAGAAAAAGCAAAGTTTGACTCGACTACTGAAGTATCAGTAGATTTAATGAAAGGCGAAGGTCTAGACTTTAAATTGGCAGTGAAGATTCATGTTACTGGTGAAAATACAGAACTGTCAGCCGATGAATTTCAAAAGCTGGTCGAAAAAGCCAATAAAGTTTGCCCATACTCGAAAGCCACACACGGTAATATCGATAGTGAAGTAACCTCAGAAGTAAAATAAGTCATAAAAATATTAGTTAGTAAAAAGAAGACTAATCAAAGAACTCAGCTGGTCTGGGTTCTTTTTTATTGCCTATGCATTGGCTGTGATTTACGTTAGTACGCATAGTAACTGTTTACTATTTTCACCATCTATTTATTAGTTCGCCATCTATTCGGCAAGAAGGTATTTTATCGTTATAATGAAGGTATCTTTTTATCCAATGTTTTACTAAATATCTGTTTTTAGCCAATACTTGCTGCTCAATATTTGATAAGTGACTTTCTATGACCGACAACGATCACAACTCGCACTCGCCTATTAATCCCAATACGCTACCAAACTTTGCGACCATGCCAAATGTAGCGACCATGGATACCAGCCATGTCAACAAAGAGCAGCCACCTTTTATCTTGGTCGACGGCTCTTATTATTTGTTTCGCACTTATCATGCCTTGCCAAAAACCATGCAGAACTCGCAAGGGCTAGTGACCAACGCCATACGCGGTACATTGAATGCGCTATTAAAGCTGATGCGCCGCTATCACCCAACCCATATGGCGGTTTGTTTTGATACCAAATCACCGACTTTTCGTCATGCGATGTCGGAAGACTATAAAGCCAATCGTCCAAAAATGGATGTCGAGCTTGCCGAACAAATTCCTTATATCCACAGTTTAGTTGCTGCCCTAGGAATCCCGTTATTACGTATTGAAGGCGCGGAAGCCGATGATATTATTGGCACCCTCGCCCATCGTGCAGTTGCCGAAGGTCATCACGTGGTTATCTCGACCGGTGATAAAGACATGATGCAGCTGATTAATGATTGCGTCATATTAGAGGACAGCTTCACGGGGAAAATCACCGATAGCGCAGGCGTGGTGGAAAAATTTGGCATCAATCCTGAGCAAATGATTGATTTTCTAACATTAATGGGCGACTCCTCTGATGGCATCAAAGGCGTGCCCGGCATTGGTAAAAAAACCGCCAAAGACTTGCTTAATGAATATGGCAATATCGACAATATGCTTAAAAATGTCGCCGACATCAAAGGACGCGCTGGCAAAAATCTGGTCGAATATGTCGAAGACATTCCTTTTAATGCGCAGCTAGCGACTATCGTTACCGACTTAGAAATCGGTCAAGACTGGCAAGATTTGAAAATCAATACCGACCCGTGTGCCCATATCGATGAGCTACGCGCGCTCTATACTGAGCTTGAATTTAGAAACGAGCTGGCATCACTTGACCATCCCAATCATCCAGCTAATGGGAACGGCGCGCAAAGTGTTGCCGACAGTCAGGCGGATGCCGAATCACAAGCACAAATCGCCAAATCTCTACAATCAAGCAGCATCGATAATATCAAAGACAGTAAAAGTCATGATAAAGCGTGGCATACGATTTTAGATGAGCCTGCTTTTAATAGCTTGGTAAAACTATTAGAAGACGCACCACACTTTGTCATCGATACCGAAACCACCAGCGTTTATTGGCGTCAGGCTGATTTGGTCGGGCTATCTTTTGCTGTAAAAGCCCATGAGGCTTATTATGTGCCGCTGACTCATAGTTTAGAAGGCGATGAACTGATTACCAAGCAGCTTGACCGCGATACAGTTTTGACACGCTTAAAACCTATCTTAGAAAATCCAAAAATCGGTAAAATCGGTCAACATTTAAAATATGATGCCCATATTCTTAGCCTTTACGATATCGATCTGTTGGGCAATATTCATGAAAACCCTAATAACTGGGCGATGGACACTATGCTTGCCAGCTATGTGATTAACGCGGCAGCTACTCGCCAAGGTATGGATGATTTGGCACGCCATTATTTGCAAACCCAAACTATCAGCTTTGAGGATGTCGCTGGTAAAGGCGCGAAACAAGTTAGCTTTGATCAAGTGGCTATTGATATTGCTAGCGACTATGCTTGTGAAGATGCCGATATTACGTATCAGCTGTTTGATGTCTTTAGCGAAAAACTGGCTAATGACGAAAACAATTCTAAGCTGCTACACGAGTTAGAGATTCCAACGGCTGAGATACTCTGTCAAATGGAAGCAAATGGCATTTTAATCAAGCGCCCGTTTTTAAATGAGCTATCCAAACGTTTTGATGAAGAGATTATCGCACTTGAAAAACGCGCTTATGAAGTCGCTGGCGAAGAATTTAATCTTGGCTCACCAAAGCAGCTCGGCGAGATGCTGTTTGAGAAACTAGGCGTTCCGGGCGGTAAAAAAACCAAGTCAGGTCAATACTCGACTGGCGAAGCAGTATTGTCAAAAATTGACCATCCGTTGGTTGAAATTGTTCTTGAATATCGCGGCTTATCGAAGCTTAAAAGCACTTATACCGATGCGCTGGATAATGTAGCAGATGCGGATACCGACCGTGTGCATACCAGCTACCATCAAGCCTTGACCAGCACCGGACGCTTATCTTCAACCGATCCTAACTTGCAGAATATTCCGATTCGTACTGCGACTGGTCGACTGATTCGCCAAGCCTTTATCGCCCCAGAAGGTCGCGTTATTTTAGCCGCGGATTATTCACAAATTGAATTGCGTCTGATGGCGCATTTCTCAGGCGATGAAAACTTAACTCGCGCCTTTAACGAAGGCTTAGATATTCACACGGCAACGGCTGCTGAAGTATTAGGCAAAGCCGTTGAAGAGGTCAGCGCCACTGAGCGCCGCAACGCTAAAGCCATTAACTTCGGTCTGCTCTATGGTATGAGTGCCTTTGGTCTGGCGAAGCAGCTACAGATGAGCCGCGGCGAGGCGCAAGATTATATCGATATGTACTTTGAGCGTTATCCAAGCGTCAAAGACTACATGATTAATACGCGTGCCAGTGCTTATGAAAAAGGTTATGTCGAGACGATATTGGGTCGTAAGCTTTATACGCCTGATATCAATCATAGTAATCGCATGGTCAAGCAAGGCGCTGAACGCGCAGCGATTAACGCCCCACTCCAAGGTTCAGCCGCTGATTTGATCAAACTTGCGATGATAGCGGTCGATAAAGTATTGCCAAAAGAGCAAGCAAAAATGCTGCTACAAGTCCATGATGAATTGGTGTTTGAGGTTGATGCTGATAAAGTTTCTGATATTCGCCAACTGATTACCGACGCTATGCAAGATGTCCTGACCACAACGGCTGTTGCAAAAGGTTGGAGTGTTGACTTTGCGGTACCGTTATTGGTTGAAACCGATATTGGTAGCAATTGGGACGAAGCGCATTAATGATTAAAATATAGACTTTACTCTACGAATTTTTTGACAGAAAAGGCTGGGCATTTTGCCAAGCCTTTTTGTTGTTTTAAATTTACTGAATAATGACCGTATCTCAGCAGCACGCTAGATTAAATAGGCGTATTTCATATTCAGCTAACTGTATCAATAATAATCTCAGCATCGCATAATCCATCCATCTTCACTTGGCGAAAAAATTGAAACGCTCTATGACCAATCCATTTAAGCTTAATAACATTGCCTGTTATCTTATCCTTAGTCTAAGCCCATACACGCCAGCAATGGCTAACAATGCTCCTACTACGTCATCAGAGTCAGAGTCATTAAAAAATATAGAAGCTTTAGAAAACACAGAGAATAAGAAAAATATAGCAGCTGCCGCGCCGCTTGATAGTAATAAGTCAGATATTAATGACAAAAGCCTTAACCAATTTGGTTATCAAGCTACGGTTAAAACCAATGAGCAAACTGCTAACCAAAATGATGGTCAATCTATCCATCAAGATAATGAACAATACGCTCAAGCATCCAATACAGAATGGGGCTGGGCAGACGAAAAGCACCAAGAGGCTCAAGAGCAATTGAATGAATGGGCTGATGAAATGGATGGCTGGTTCGGTCAACCTGACCCAAAAAAGCCTGCCACCGCCAGTCTACGAGTAGTGTTAGATACGCGCTGGGCTAATGATCCGCAATCAGGTAGTGATGTTAGCATTGAACCAAGAATTCGTGGGCGCTTACGCCTGCCTATGTTAGAGAAACGTTTAAGCTTGATTATCGGTGATGAAGATTTGGATGAAGACGCCTTCTTGAAGCAAAGCGCTACAGGAAGGACTTATAAGACCAACCCAGACAAGCTCGTTAACACCAGAAAAACAAGAGAAGAAAATGCCTCCATTGCCCTGCGTTGGTCACGCTTTAGTGATGAGATCGAAAATAAACTCGGAGTAAAAACTGATGTCGATGTTGGTATTCGTTCTCTCGATGATGTTTATGTCAAACTCAGTATGGATAAAAACTGGTATGAGAGCGATAAATTGACGGTGAGCAACGACAATTTCTATCGCTATGGTCTCGATAGTGAACACTATGCTCGAGGCGGCATTACTTTGAAATACGGCAGCGATGCCAACCGCTTTATCAATAATCGCACCACCATCAGCTATCGCAATCAAGATGATGAAGAAAGTACCGATTGGGCCAATGACCTCAGACAAGTACACTATTTAGGTAATGAGAAGCAGCTGGCATACGGTATCTCTAGCAGTGGTTATTTTGATGAGGATAAGTCGTCTTTAAACAGCTATGGCCCTGCTATCACCTACCGTCAACCTATTTGGCGAGAGTGGTTATATGTGCAAACAGAGCTAAATTATTATAATGATAAAACTGAGAATAAAGACCATTACCTCGCTGCTCTACTGCGCATGGAAGCTTTTTTTTAGTGCTTATTTTTAATACTTAACAGTGCTCATAAATAGCTCATAAATAACTCCTAAATAAATGGTTATTAGTGATGATTAACGCGTTAAACAGTATCCCATATAAGCATTTAACTGATTAAACTTACTTTATTTATACTTGCGGCTGACCAGTTAGTATGAATTCATAACGATATTAGGCCAAATCTGGCGTTATAATAGCGACCAATCAACGTTAATGATTAAACGATTTTCGGTTTAAAGTGAGCCTTCGCGCTCACTTTTTCATTTGTAAAAACCAGGAGTATTTATTTTGACTTCAGATGGCGTAATCGAACTACCAGGTATCATTATATTATTCGCCTGCATATTCCGCTGTGCTCAATATATGATACAAAGCCAGCTCAAACTAGGTCAATATTTCTGGTTGGCATCCGTATTAGTATTTTTTGCTGTGATACGTCGTGAGTTAAATTACGTGCCTGAGCTCTTCATTCCCAGTGGTTTTTCATTTTTGAACCATTCTTATGATTGGTGGGAAGACGCTGTACTATTAACGGTCTATCTGCTGATTGTGGGCTTGTTGGCCTATAGCTGGCGTTATCTATGGACAGTATTAAAAAAGGTGCCAGTGTCACTATATATCGCTGTGGTTGCACTGGCATTGTTAGAGTATATGGGTGAAAACGCCATTTTCATCCCTGAAAATATGGGTGAAATCGTAGAAGAAATTGCAGAAACCAGTGTTTATGCAATCGCTTTAATTTACTTGTGGCGTTTTAAGCTTATTGATTTTGAAAGTCATGTTTCATATCAGCTACAGCCTCATGAACCCTGTAAAGCCAGCTAGAAAGATTCTTAATTAACTTTAATCAGTTAGAAAACGCTTCGATGAAGCTAAAAACCTATACACGGCTGCCTACCTAACTAATACTGCTGGCAGCCGTTTTTTTACTTTCTATCCTTACATTTTTTGCACATCCTGTGACACCTTACTACTATTAGTTGCGATTATAACGCGGCAAACTTGCATGTATCATTTTGATAATTAGTAACGATCATTTTCATAGCATTTATAACTATAATGAGGACATATCCATGGACAATGCAAAAACCCCACTACCAGAAGAGATGGATCATATCGAAGGCGATAGCAACATTGATGATAACGAAGACGGCAGCCAAGAGATTGATTTAAATAATCCTATGCTGCATATCTTTGATAATGACGATGTGATCGATAATAGCGCAGGATTTCATAATTCTGAAGTTGGTACGGATGCAACTCAAGGACTAACGCCGATACATCGCCAAAATATCGATGAATCTCGAATTGATGAAGTGTTGGTCGAAGACAATTTAGACGATAAAGATTATCCTAGTATCGTTGATATTGCTGATAGAGATGCGGCAAAGATTTCTAATGATGAAAATTTTTAGAAATTATATATTTGCAAAATAGAAAATAATTCAGAAAAAAATACCGAACATTATGTCCGGTATTTTTTTGACTTAAGAAGATAATTAAGCCCAACCATCCAACGTCCCAGCCCACCCTTTTACTAATGGCGCACTCATGGCTTCTAACAAATCTATGTGCGCCTCATCGGCATTCAGCGCTGGAATATAGTGGTATTCTTGCCCGCCAGCATGAAGAAAGTTCTCACGGTTCTCAATCGCCAATTCTTCTAACGTTTCTAAGCAATCCGCTGAGAACGCTGGACTGAGAATTTGTACTGATTTTACACCTGACTTTGCCCACTCATCGAGTATGACGTCGGTATAAGGCTTAACCCATTCCTGCTTACCAAAGCGTGACTGGAAGCTGATAATCCATTCATCAGGTCCTAATCCCAGTTCCTGTGCCACTTGCGCGGCGGTACATTTACAACGTCTAGGATAAGGATCGCCTTTATCCATATACGGCTGCGGAATACCGTGGAAGCTAAACATCAGTTTTTCAGGTTTGCCATGTACCGCTTGAAAGCGACGAATACTATCCGCTAATGCTTTGATATATAAAGGATGGGCGAAGTAGTCTTTAACTATCGTGATATTAGGCAAGTTACGCTGCTTAAGCGACCACTTGGTAATCGCATCGTACACTGCGCCAGTTGAGGTCGCTGAATACTGCGGAAATACGGGTAACATCACAAAGTGGTCAACACCTTCGCTACGCAGTTTGTCCATCACATCAGGCAAACCCGGATTACCATAGCTCATTGCAGAATGAACAGAAACGCGAAATGGCGCAGCCTGCTCAGCCAAACGTGTATCTAACATCACTACTTGTTGGTTCAGGATATTGCGCATTGGCGAGTCGCCATCCCAAATACTGGCATAGGCTGCGGCTACCCGCTTCGGGCGACTCGGCAATACAAACAAATTAAGGATAATCGCCCATAATAATTTAGGAATCTCAATCACTCGCGTGTCTGATAAAAACTGACGCAAATAGCGACGTACTGCAGGCGCAGTAGGTTCATCAGGCGTACCTAGATTGATTAATAAGACGGCAATACGTGGCGGCAATTCAGGTTTCATAATGGCATTATCTATTATTGGGATACGTTATGGTTGGATTCTAAGTCTTAACAAGCAAAAAATGCGTCAATTAATGTAAAAGAGAGTACTGCGCTAAAATAGTAAAGACTAAAATTATTAAGCAGCTAATTTAGCAATAGTACTATTAAGCCTTAATTAACCACGCTTGGCAATTATCAAAATATACTAAGCAGATGACAGTCAATCAAATACCAAATTATGGCTAAATACAAAGGCATATATTTGTCATCAGTGTAGCATTTTAACCATCAAAAACGCAGGGTAAAACGCTTGAGCTTTGGTATTGCTATACCGTTAATGCGCTAGCTATTTACACTTTACTTGAAAGACTGCGTATCAAGGTTGTACTCCTACGTGCATCGCCCTACAATAGACCAGCTTATAACAACAAACTAGTTAGACTAATGACTACCGCCATCCTATGTTCGTTTTATTTATAACCATTTTTTTATCCATAACTGTTGTTTTGTGAGGTAGCTTTGAGCGCACGTTCTGATAGTACCAGTGAGCATTCCACCAACCATTTCGCTAATACGACCGATATCGTCGGCTCGGTAGGTTCAGTTGGCATCGTCACGCCGCAGACTTTTCATTTCGCTGAGCCGTTGACCTTGGAGTGCAATCGCACCCTGCCCTCATTCGATTTAATCTTTGAAACTTATGGCACGCTCAATAGCGACAAATCAAACGCCATCCTGATTTGCCACGCCTTATCAGGTAGCCATCATGCGGCAGGTTTTCATAGTGACGACGATAAGAAAGCGGGCTGGTGGGATAATATGATTGGCACTAATAAAGCCATCGATACCAACCAATTTTTTGTCGTTTGTGTGAATAACATCGGCAGCTGTTTTGGTTCTACGGGTCCAACGACCGTCAATCCAGAGAGTATAAGCAATGAGGGTGAACCGCAGGTTTATGGCCCTGACTTTCCACTTGTTACCATCAAAGATTGGGTCAAAACCCAAGCCATGCTCTCAGACCGTTTAGGTATAGATGTTTGGCATGCCATTGTCGGTGGCTCTATGGGCGGTATGCAAGCGATGCAATGGTCGGTTGACTATCCAGATAGACTCAAACGCTGCGTGGTCATTGCCAGTACGCCCAAGCTCTCGGCACAAAATATCGCCTTTAATGAGGTGGCGCGGCAGTCCATATTGTCTGATCCTGATTTTAAAGACGGACGGTATTTGCAAGCAGGTACTTATCCTCGGCGCGGGCTTATTTTGGCGCGGATGGTTGGGCACATTACTTATTTGACCGATGATGCAATGAAGGCCAAATTTGGCCGTGATTTAAAATCTGGCAAGTTTATGTATGGCTACGATGTCGAATTCCAAGTTGAGAGTTACCTGCGCTATCAAGGCGAACGCTTTAGCGAAAACTTCGATGCCAATACCTATCTGCTCATGACCAAAGCCTTAGATTATTTTGACCCGACGCGTGACTATCCATCAGCAGCAGATTTATCAACAAAATCATCAGAAGCGTTAGAAAACTCTCTCGCAGAATCAGTAAAAGCCGATTCTACCGAGAATGAGCTTGAGAAAACTTTAAACAATAGCACGGATATTGAGCATATTAATATAGCCAATGCAAAAGAGCTGAGCGCGCTGAAAGCCGCCTTTGCTCATACGCAGTGTCAGTATTTAGTGGTGTCATTTACTACTGACTGGCGCTTTGCTCCCGAGCGCTCACAAGAAATTGTCGATGCGCTGATGGCGACCGGCAAACCGGTCAGCTACATCAATGTCGATGCCCCGCACGGTCATGATTCGTTTTTGTTTGATATTCCACGTTATATGGGGGCTGTTAAAGGCTTTTTGACCGCACCATTTATTGCTAATCGCTTAAAAGCCAAGGGAGCACGCTCATGAGAATGGACCATCAATTGGCTGAGCGTTGGATTGCGCCGCACTCACATGTGCTGGATTTAGGCTGCGGTAATGGCGAGCTGCTGGCACATTTACAGCAGAATCGAGGCGTAACTGGCTATGGACTTGAGATTGACGAAGATAAAATTAATGAAGCCATTACTAAAGGCTTATCTATCGTCGAGCAAGACCTCAATGATGGCTTAAGTCGTTTTGCAGATAATAGCTTCGATACCGTCGTTATGGCGCGAGCACTGCAAGCGGTAAAAGCACCTGATGTATTGCTGCTTGATATGCTACGCGTTGCCCGCGAAGCCGTCATCACCTTTCCCAACTTTGCGCACTGGCAAAACCGCCTACATTTGGGCTTAAAAGGTCTGATGCCGGTGTCAGAAGCGCTGCCTTATGAGTGGTATAACACCCCAAACATCCATTTGTGTACCTTTAAGGATTTCGAAAAACTTTGCGCGCAGCATGATATTCATATCATCAACCGCTTTGCGGTCAGTGATTCTGAAAAAGGTCATAGCCCACTGATGACAGCATTAATCAGACAAGCGCCCAACCTGCTAGCAGACGTCGCTATTTATCGGGTCAGTAAACAAAAACCTGATTAACAGCAGGGTTTATGCCCTTGTTATTAACGACAATTTAACTCAATAGGTAATAATTTTAACCTTAATAGAATGTTAATTTATCCTTACGCTAAAGTAACCCTATGATTTTATTGAGGACAATGGGGTATAGGTAAGCATTAAATCGTGTAATTAGTATTTGAGTTTCGTAAGTTTGGGTGTTAAGCTAGCAAAATAGTGTCAGTCGCACCCCGATTATGACCGTTTATCGGCTCGGTTAGCGCAACTGTCACACGACCATTATTAATTATATTGCTAATGATTAGGTAAGTTGGTACTGCAAGAATTCACCTAATTGTTATCGCCGTCTAACTGTCTTTAGCGAGACAATTTCTAGCGGTGCAACTTTTCTTTTGCTTATTAACTGCCTAATTTTGGAGCTGCTATGAAATTATTAAAAGCTGCGTTGTTCACTGCCCTGTTCTCTTGTGCGGGCCTTGCCAACGCTGAGTTAATATCAAACGTGCCACTTGACACTTCACGTTTTGAGCTAATGCCTATCAGTGAGCTGTCTGCCAGCGCTGCCCAAGGTAACAATCACGCCCAGTTTTACTTAGCTAAGCGTTTGCAAAAAGGCGAAGGTATAGCTAAAAACACCCAACAAGCTGTCCAGTGGTATACCAAAGCAGCTCAGCAAGGCGTTGCCCCTGCTCAGTTAAATCTTGCCATCATGTACTTGCGCGGTGAAGGTGTGCAACCAAACCTACAGCAAGCACGCGGTTGGTTAGAAAAAGCGGCAATGCGCGGTGATAACCGTGCCAGCTATACGCTTGCTCTGCTAGACGAAAAGCAAAAAAATCTAGTCGATGCTTATAAATGGTACGACTTGGCTGCCCGTGACGGCATGCTTGATGAAAAAGTCCGTAACAAAGCACGCGGCAAAATCGGTCAATTGGCATTGAACTTATCAAGCTCGGACATCGCTAGTGCTCGTAGCAAAGCCGATACTTGGTTTCAAAGTAAGTAACTTTAAACAATAAACTAAACTTCGATTTTACGCATTGAATATAAAAAAAG
Organism: Janibacter sp. CoH_79_TC_3; assembly: GCF_058197955.1. Lineage (NCBI taxonomy): Bacteria > Bacillati > Actinomycetota > Actinomycetes > Micrococcales > Intrasporangiaceae > Janibacter > Janibacter sp. CoH_79_TC_3. The sequence continues at coordinate 220,671 of NZ_JBXWIV010000003.1, read as the reverse complement.
CTCAGTATCGTACTGGGCTTTTTTGTTTTCCGTTTTTATTATCTCTCATATCTCTGTGATAATTTAGAACGATAAACCTTCCAAAAATTTCTTAAAATTTGCTACACTACGCGCGCATTAGCCAATTCCACAATTACACTAGTGTTATGGGCTTTATCAATTTTTTAACCGTTAATTTCAAAAAACACCCTAAACCCAATGCACTAGGTTTGCGACCTAGCCAGCAGGAGAAAACATGAGTACCTCACAAATTACTGACATCAAAGCACCAAACCATGCCACCGAATACGATAGTGTCACCAATAATATTGTCGTTGCCGCACTCTATAAGTTCACGCGTTTTGCTGATTTTGAGCAATATCGCGAGCCAATTTTAAACAATATGGTTGAAAATGACGTCAAAGGCACTTTATTAATCGCGAGCGAAGGCATTAATGGCACGATTTCTGGTAGTCGCCAAGGTATCGATAATGTCTTAGACTACCTGCGTCGTATCGAAGCGATTGGCAGCTTTACCTTTAAAGAATCTTATACCGATGCGCAGCCTTTTTATCGCACTAAGGTCAAGCTAAAAAAAGAAATCGTCACGATGGGCGTAGAGAATATCGACCCATTACAATCGGTTGGTCGCTACGTCAAGCCAAGCGAATGGAATGCGCTTATCTCAGACCCTGAAGTTATTTTGATTGATACTCGTAATGATTACGAAGTTCAAATCGGCACCTTCCAAAATGCGGTTAATCCAAATACCGAAACCTTCCGCGAGTTTCCAGAATACGTGGCAAAAGAGCTAGATCCTGCTAAACATAAAAAAGTCGCCATGTTCTGTACCGGCGGAATTCGCTGTGAGAAATCGACAGCATTTATGCGCGAGCAAGGCTTTGAAGAGGTCTATCATTTAGAAGGTGGCATTTTAAAATACTTAGAAGAAATCCCAGCCAGTGACTCTATGTGGCAAGGCGATTGCTTCGTTTTTGACAACCGCGTTTCAGTCAATCACAACTTAGAGAAAGGCAACTATGAGCAATGCTTTGCTTGCCGCATGCCGATTACTCATGAAGAAATGCAAAGCGCCGCCTATATCAAAGGCGAGTCTTGTCCGCACTGTATCGATAAAGCGACTGAAGAACAAAAAGCCCGTTTCCGTGAGCGTGAGCATCAAATGCAGCTAGCAAAAAAACGTGGCGAAGTGCATATCGGTAGCGATGTGATTGATGTGATTGAAAAGCGTAAAGCGGCGAAAGTTGAAGCACGTCGTCAAGCGGAAGCTGCGAATAAAGCCAAAGCTTAATAAGTTAAGCGTTAAACTTTTAAATTATTAGCCATAAAAAAGAGATGCTCTATTAATAGAGCATCTCTTTTTTTATACCAGTCGTAAAATTAAATGATAGTGCTTAATTTTAGAACAAGATACGCACGCGAATCGTTTCTTCAACGTCTTTTAGCTGATCTAGCGCAGCGGTTGAATCGTTATAATCCACATCCATCACCAGATAACCAACATCACCTTCCGTCATTAAGCTTTGCGCTAAAATATTGATATGCGCTTCGGCAAACAGACGGTTAATCTGTGACAATACGCCTGGGACGTTTCTATGGATATGCAGCAGACGATGCGAGCCTTCTTTAAACGGCACAGAAACTTCTGGGAAGTTTACGGCAGTTGCAGTATCACCTTGGTCAGAGTAACGAACAAATTTATCGGCAACTTCAAGACCGATATTCGCTTGCGCTTCTTGGGTTGAACCACCGATATGCGGCGTTAAGATAACGTTGTCAAATTTACGTAGTGGTGACTCAAACTCTTCATCAGCAGATTTTGGCTCTTTCGGGAACACGTCAATCGCTGCGCCCAATACTTTACCTGACTCAAGCACTGCTGCCAAATCATCAATCTCAACACAAGTACCGCGTGCCGCATTAATAAAGTAGCTGCCGTCTTTCATATGGGCAAACTGCTCAGCTTTCATCATATAGCGCGTGCTTGGCACATCAGGCACATGCAAGGTGACGATATCAGCGGTTGATAATAGCTCTTCTAAGCTACTTACTTGCACGGCGTTACCAAGTGGTAATTTAGTCACGACATCATGATAGATGACTTTCATACCGAAGCTTTCAGCCAATACCGACAATTGAGAGCCGATAGAGCCATAACCGACGATACCGATAGTCTTGCCACGTACTTCATGTGAGTTGGTCGCAGATTTGCCCCAACCGCCGCGGTGTACAGTGGCATTTTTTTCAGGGATACCGCGATATAGCATAATGGCTTCGGCTAGTACCAGCTCAGCGACCGAACGGGTATTCGAATATGGCGCGTTAAAGACAGGAATACCCAAATCACGAGCGGCGTCCAAGTCTACTTGGTTGGTACCGATACAAAAGCAGCCAATACCGATAAGCTTGTGAGCGTGCTCAAGCACTTCACGTGTCAATTGCGTACGCGAACGGATACCGATAAAGTGAGCGTCTTTAATCTTTTCGATCAGCTCATCTTGATCTAAGGCGTGACTGATATTCTCGATATTATGATAACCGGCCCCTTCCAATACTTTTAACGCATTGTCATGTAGACCTTCAAGCAATAAAAACCGGATTTTATCTTTTTGTAGTGATAACGCCATGTGAGAACTGTCCTATAATTGTCTTATAAAAATCATCAGTGGGATAAGTCTGATGGATGAAACGAAAACAGTCTGGATATCTTACACAAAATTTGGCAGCGATGTTAGCAGATTAGATGAATTATTGCTTATCAAGCCTGAAAACTTTTTATGCTATAGTGAGTTACTGTATATAAACCTTATAGCCAAACCTTATTAAACTGTTTTTTAATGATTTAGGCTAGATAGCTACATACATAGACGCATGACAGCATATCTGTCTATCATTGCTCAACGCGCTCGCTTATACTTATATAAACCCAATTACTTATATAAACACAGTTAACACCGCTGAGTTATATCCATTTAGCGATATAATAATCCCTTTTATGCATAGCGCTTACGTTTCTACCGAGATTTGACCATGACTTCTTTAGCTAGCCAAAGCAACACTACCGCCCAAAACGACTCTACCACCCATACCGCTGCTGTCCAAAGTATCTTAAGCAGCTTGCTTGATGTGCATCAATTTGACGCCAGCCAAATCAAGACTGATAGCGAAAGTTTAGAACACTGGGGCAAAGACTGGACCAAGCATTTCGCCCCTGCGGCCGCTGCTATCGTCTTTCCAAAGACTACTGAGCAAGTACAAGCCATCGTGCTCCTTGCCAATGAGCACAATGTGGTTTTAACCCCAAGTGGTGGTCGTACCGGTTTGTCTGCTGGCGCAGTTGCCGCCAATGGCGAGATTGTCGTTAGCATGGATAAAATGAACCAAATTGGACAGTTCTATCCTGCCGACCGACTGGTTGAGATTGAAGCTGGCGTAGTCACGCAGCAGTTGCAACAGTTTGCCGAATCAAAAGACCTCTACTACCCTGTCGACTTTGCTTCTGCTGGCTCAAGTCAAATCGGTGGCAATATCGGCACCAATGCCGGTGGTATTAAAGTGATTCGCTATGGCATGACGCGTCAATGGATTATGGGGCTCACAGTTGTCACTGGTAAAGGTGATATCTTGCAGCTCAACCGCGGTATGGTCAAAAATGCGACAGGTTATGACTTGCGCCAATTGTTTATTGGTAGCGAAGGCACACTTGGTTTTGTCACCCATGCACAAATAAAGCTTGAGCGTCAGCCGCAAGACTTAAACGTCATGGTACTGGGTATGGACAGCTTTAATGATGTCATGAATGTACTTTCGGCATTTCAAGCACAAATTGATTTGACCGCTTTTGAATTCTTTGATGATGTGGCGATTGATAAGCTGATGGCTCATGGCCAAGTACAAGAGCCATTTGAGTCACGCACCAAGTTTTATACCCTGCTAGAGTTTGAAGCGCCGTATGAGCCTATCATGGATAAAGCCATGGCGATATTTGAGGATTGCATGGAGCAAGGTTGGGTCGTTGATGGGGTGATGAGTCAGAGTCTAGCGCAAGCGGAAGAGCTGTGGAAGCTACGCGAATATATATCTGAGACCATCTCGGTATTCACCCCTTATAAAAACGATGTCTCGGTATTAATCAGCTATGTGCCTGAGTTTATCGCTGAGATTGATCATATTGTCAGCAGTAACTATCCGGACTTTGAAGTCTGTTGGTTCGGTCATATCGGCGATGGCAATTTGCATCTGAATATCTTAAAGCCTGAGAACATGAGCAAAGATGATTTCTTTGCCGAGTGTCAAATCGTCAATAAACACGTGTTTGAGACGGTACAAAAATACGGCGGTTCGGTCTCTGCGGAACATGGTGTTGGTATGACTAAAAAGCCGTATCTAAATTATAGTCGCAGCGAAACTGAGATTGATTATTTACGCGAAGTTAAAAAAGTCTTTGACCCGAATAACATTATGAACCGTGGTAAGATTTTTGATATGTAATTGGTTCAATTTATTATTATCGTAATAATTTTAATTGCATAAAAAAAGACGCTAAATATTAAGTCTAGCGTCTTTTTTATAAGAATTCTTATCATCAGTCATAAAATGAAGCAGTATGCTTTACCATCGTAATCCTATGGCTTATAAATATAGCAGCACCAAACTAACAACTAACAACACACTCAAAAAACCTTGCACCACTAAAAAGGCTTGATGCGGCGCGGCGATATGGCGCACCATATTGCCAAGCGCATTATAGGTAATATCTGCCGCTTTGATATGTGGCGCGGTATCAAAGGTTTTGATAATTTGCAAAAATTGCTCGGTACGCTCAGCTGACCAACCGTGCGGCGCAAAGGGCAAATAGGGCGACAGTTGCGCTGCTTGTTTTTTGGTGGCAGGCGACCATAACCAACGCTCCAAAAACAGCAAACGCATCCGCCAGTCCGAGAAGCTACGCTGCTTAACCACTTGTAATACTAGCACTTGCAAGTCTTTATGGCGGCTATCAACAAAGATACGCTGCGTCAGCGCCGCAACTTTGGCTTTTTCGCCTTCTATACATTGTAAAAAATGACCATTGCCATAACATAGCGTACCTGTGATGCCGTGCTGCTCATTGTAATCACGCGCATGAGCCTCTACTTCATCAAATATCGCCGCATTTAAGCGCGAAGCAAGCGTCAGGGTGCTGACATAAACCAACTGTACCAATGCAGTGTCTGCTATTTCATCTAATTTGCTAAAGGCATTAGTATGAGTTAGAGGCATAATTAAAATCCTAAAAGGTTACCGTTAAAAGTAACCAAAAAATACGCCACATAAAATGACGCTTAAGCGAATAAAAACTTCGTTCACAAGTGATAGTAAGTCACAAAAACCTAGCAAATAGTTACGCCGTTTGACTGTGATTGACTACGAGACTTGCTATCATAACCACCTTGATAAAGGGCGTGATAAAGAGCATTATTAAATTGGTAGATTGCTTAAAAGTGATTTGTCATAATAAGCAATAGGAAATCGAGACAAAATACAGTGCCAACATAAGCACTTGTAAACAGGCTAAATCGCCTTATTAAAATAACAATGACAGATACAATGTTTATAGCTCATTGGCTATAACTCATTGTAAATGCAAAGATAATTGATTGTAACGATTATATCAGCCTATAGATATGCTTTTCTCGACATTATTAACTGAAAAGTTACCTAAAAATTGGGCGCCGGCGTTTACTTTTCGCAATTGCATCTATGCAAAAACATCTATTAAGAACCTTTTTTACGACTTTTAATAATTGCCTTTTTATAACTATTATTTTTTATCACTACCCTTTTTATCACTATTTTTTTATGAACACCCTTATCAAAATAACATTAACATCGATTGAATATTATTGATTTATTATCACTGATTTACAGAAACGACAGACAGGAACATTATGAGCAAGATAGAAAAATTAGACGACTTTCACCTCACCATTGCTGAGATTAAGAAAAAAGATTATCCGCAACTTAAAGCCTTGATGGATCGTGTCTATGTCAACTTGGGCGGCGCGTGGTCAAAAAACACCATTAACACCTTAATTGATGCCTTTCCTGAAGGACAGATTGCCTTGTTTGACCATGATGAGCTGATTGGCATCGTGCTATCGATGCGCGTTGATTACAACAAGTTCTCTAATCCGCATACTTATGATGACTTAATTGGTCATAAAGAAATTATCAGAGACAACCCTGAAGGCGATGCTATTTATGGCTTAGATGCGTTAATCGATCCTGAATATCGTGGTTATCGCTTGGGTCGCAGACTTTATGATGCGCGTAAAGAGCTGTGCCGCCAGTTAAACTTCCGCGCTATCTTAGCCGGTGGTCGTATTCCCAATTATCACAATCACCAAGACTTGACACCTGGCGAATATATTGAAGCCGTTGAAGCGCGTGAAATTCATGACTCCGCGCTGTCTTTCCAGTTATCAAATGGCTTTATCGTTAAACGTATTTTGACGGCTTATTTGCCAGATGACAAACAGTCTAAAGGCTTTGCGACGTTGCTTGAATGGGCAAACATTTATTATGAGCCGCAAGATTATAAGCCCAATACGCGTAAATCAGAGGTCAGAATCGGCGGTATTCAGTGGCAGATGCGTGAAGTTGAATCACCTGAAGAGCTGTTGCAACAAGTTGAGTTCTTTGTCGATATTATGGCTGATTACAACTCTGACTTTGCTTGTTTACCAGAATTTTTTAACGCGCCGTTAATGGGTCTGTGTGAATCGACTGACCAAAACGTTGCGATTCGCTTTTTGGCCGGTTATACCGAATGGTTTAAAAACGAGATTTCACATTTGGCGGTCAGCTATAACGTCAACGTCATCAGCGGCTCTATGCCTCTGCTCGATGAAGATGATACCTTATATAACGTCAGCTATTTATGCCGCCGTGACGGTACAGTCGAGGAGCAGCGCAAAATTCATATTACCCCGCATGAGCGTAGCGCGTGGGTGATTGAAGGTGGCGATGAAGTCAAAGTATTCGACACTGATGCTGGTCGTATCGGTATCTTAGTTTGCTATGACATTGAGTTCCCAGAGCTTGCGCGCTTGATGGCGCTTGATGATATGGATATTTTATTTGTACCGTTTTGGACAGATACTCAAAACGGCTATCTGCGCGTACGCCACTGTGCCCAAGCGCGTGCGATTGAAAATGAATGCTATGTGATGATTTGCGGTTCTGTCGGTAATTTACCGCAAGTTGAAAGCTTAGATATCCAGTATGCGCAGTCGTCTATTTTCTCACCATCGGATTTTGCTTTCCCGCATGATGCGATTATGGCGGAAACCACGCCTAATACAGAGATGGTATTCTTCTCGGATTTGAACTTAGATAAGCTGATTCATGTTCGTAATGAAGGCTCGGTGCATAATCTACTTGACCGCCGTGATGATTTGTTTAGCTTAAAATGGAAGAGAAAAGCCAAAATTCCAGCCAGCAAATTAACTGATGAAGAGCGCCGTGAAAACTCAGGCAGCGTCCTTATTGGCGATCCATTGCAAGACCGCGCACAAAAGCTTTAAGGGTTTATTTTAAGAAATAGGCATTAAAAATAAGAACGTAGCAATTAAAATAATACGGCTGACCATTCAGCCGTTTATTTTTATCTATCAAAAATTTTAAGAGCAAAAAAAGCAGCCACTATGACGACTGATTCTAATCTTAATATTAAAAATACTATTGATACGCCAAAAAAAACGCCAAAGCAAAAAGTATGTTCTGTTGCTAAAAATCTGTTTATATATGGCTTGGTATTTGCGGTCATTTATATTGCTATTAACTGGTGGCGACAACCCGTCATGCCGGCCAATCCGCAATTACAACTGATTGACTATCAAGGGCAGAGCGTTGACTTAGCAGCGCTGAGTCGCGATAAGCCAACGTTGGTATACTTTTGGGGAACTTGGTGTCCGGTTTGTCGGGTGACCTCACCGACCATAGATAAGCTTGCCGCTGCAAATGACTACCCTGTGGTGACCATTGCGATTAAATCAGGCTCTGACCAAGAGCTACACAGCTACCTTAACGAACATAATTATCGCTTTACCACCGTCAATGACCAAGAAGGTGAAATATTCACCGATTGGCAGGGTCAAGTAACGCCGTCTTATGTTGTCCTAAAAGATGGTGAGATGACGCAAGGCTTGACTGGTATGCAGCCACTTTGGTCGCTGAAATTGCGCTTGTGGTTATCAGAAGTTTTTTAGCGCTTAGCCAATTAGGTATAATCTAATAAATAGACAGTCAAATTTGTGAGACCTATGATTTAATAGACAAGGTATTTATATTGATACAAGTGACTGGTTTTGGTTAAAAATAGGACGATACTGGTCAGCTCTTTTTACCCTACTCGTTTTATCATATAATAGCTGCCGTTATCATATTCACTTTTCTAATTATTCTGCTATCTTTTAAAGATATTTTTTGTTGCAATCGTCTCATTAGTATTTATGATGGACGTGACTATTTACAATCAAGTTATAAGCAATTCATAAGAAACAAGTTGTAAGCAATGCTCTCTAAGCAACTTTTTCTAAGTGAAATACCAGCATCGATTATCAAATATTTGACCCCATATTATATTTAACCTTATGCCTAAATTTCAAACGCAACCTCTAACCACCATTTTATAAGACACCTTCTATGACTGATAAAAGTACTGATACACCAAACCAGGATTATAAAGATACCCTAAACCTTGCTGATACGCCTTTTGCAATGCGTGCAAACCTTGCCAAACGTGAGCCAGATTGGCTTGCTGCGTGGGAAGCGGATGACGTGTACGGCAAAATTCGTCAGGCGCGTGCGGGTGCGACCAAATATATTTTGCATGACGGCCCTCCATACGCCAACGGTCAGATTCACTTGGGTCACGCGGTCAATAAAGTATTGAAAGACATTATCGTAAAGTCAAAAACTTTATCAGGCTTTGATGCACCTTATGTGCCGGGTTGGGATTGTCATGGTCTACCTATCGAGCAAAAAGTCGAAGCCAAAGTTGGTAAAGTTGGTCAAAAAGTCTCTGCGACTGAATTCCGTGGTCTATGCCGCGAATATGCGAGCACACAAGTTGCATTGCAAAAGGCGGACTTTAAACGTTTAGGCGTATTTGGTGATTGGGATAACCCTTATCTAACGATGAACTTCCACCAAGAAGCCAATATCGTGCGCGCACTGGCCAAAATTTATGACAATGGTCATGTGACTCGGGGTATGAAGCCGGTTAACTGGTGCTTGGACTGTAGCTCTGCTTTGGCTGAAGCCGAAGTTGAATACCAAGATAAAGTATCTGACGCTATCTATGTGAGCTTTGATGTGCTTGACACTGACAAGGTTGCAGCATTCAGCGACATCGAAGGTAACATCGCCGCGATTATCTGGACCACGACGCCTTGGACTTTACCTGCTAACCAAGCCATTTCGGTACACCCTGAGCATGACTATAGCGTGGTCGCCACTACAAAAGGTAACTTCTTATTAGCGACTGACTTGGTCGAAAGCGCATTAAACGAGTTTAAACTGAGTAGCGATGGCATCCTAGCTACTGTATCAGGACGCGAGCTTGAAGGCCTGCGCGCCCAACATCCATTGATTACAGATCGTCAAGTGCCACTTATCTTAGGCGATCATGTGACCACTGACAGCGGTACTGGCCTCGTCCATACCGCACCCGGTCACGGTCTTGACGATTATATCGTTGGTCTTAAATATGACTTGCCGGTTGAAAACCCAGTCAGTGGTACGGGCGTTTATCTAGAAAGCGCGGCGGTATTTGCCGGTGAGCATATTTACAAAGCCAATCCGCAAATCATTGCCGCCCTGCATGATAACGGCCATTTAATCAGCCATACTAAAATTGAGCACAGTTATCCACATTGCTGGCGTCATAAGTCGCCGATTATCTTCCGCGCAACCCCGCAGTGGTTTATCAGTATGGAAACCAAAGGTCTGCGTGAGCGTGCCCTTGCTGACATTCCTTCAGTCAATTGGACGCCTGCTTGGGGACAAAACCGCATTGAAGCGATGATGACCGGTCGCCCAGATTGGTGTATCTCACGTCAGCGTACGTGGGGCGTACCAATTACTTTCTTTATGCACAAAGAAACAGGCGAGCTGCATCCAAATACGCTAGAGCTGATGGAAGTGGCTGCACAAAAAATCGATGCGGGCGGCGTAGAAGCTTGGTTTGATGCCAGCTGTGAAGATTTCTTAGGGGCGGAAGCAGCTGACTATGATAAAGCAACGGATACCCTAGACGTTTGGTTTGACTCAGGAACGACGCATTTTGCCGTTCTTGAGCAACGCGATGAATTAACCAACCCTGCTGATATGTATTTAGAAGGCTCAGATCAGCATCGCGGCTGGTTCCAGACGTCACTATTAACGTCTGAGGCGATGTACGAGCGCCCACCGTTTAAGCAAGTATTGACCCATGGTTTTGTCGTCGATGAAAACGGTCGTAAGATGAGTAAGTCACTTGGCAATATCATCACGCCGCAAGATGAGATTAATAAAACCGGCGCGGATATGCTGCGTTTGTGGATTGCGTCGAGCGATTATCGTTATGAGATGAGCGCGGGTAAAACGGTCTTTAAAGGCGCAATCGACATGTATCGCCGTATCCGTAATACCTTACGCTTCTTACTGGCGAATACAGATGACTTTGACCCAGCGACCAACAGCATTGATATTAATGAGCTGGTCAGCCTTGATAAATTCATCATTGAGCGTGCGCAAACGGTACAAGCACAAATCATCAGTGCTTATGATGCGATGGACTTTCACCAAGTCACCCAGCATGTCACCGCGTTTTGCTCGCAGGATTTAGGCAGCTTCTATTTAGATATTATCAAAGACCGTCAGTACACCACTCAGACTGATGGACAGCCGCGTCGCTCTGCGCAAACGGCGATTTACCATATCACCCATGCGTTGATTCGCTGGATTACGCCGGTTTTATCATTCACGGCACAAGAAGCATGGGAAGTATTGGAAGGTAAAAACGGCAACGAAGCAGGATATGTATTTACGGAAGAATGGTATACCTTCCCAGAATTTGAGCTCAGCGCCATCAGTACCGATGACTGGCAACATATCATGCAAGCAAAAGATATGGTTAATAAGCATATCGAAACCGCACGTGGTGAAAAAATCATCAATGCCAACTTGTCTGCTGGCGTTGATTTATATGCCAACGGTGCGATGCATGAAAGCTTAGCCAAGCTTGGTGAAGAGCTGCGCTTTGTGTTGATTACCAGCAATGCAACCTTGAAGCCGATGAGCGATGCACCTGCTGCTAGTCAGAATGCCACCACAGAGCAAGCCGAAAGCAGCAGCAAAGAAGCGGCAGACTTAGTGGTCAAAGTCAGCGCTGCAACAGGTACCAAGTGCGTACGCTGTTGGCATATCCGCGATGACATTGGTACCGATAGCGCACACCCTGAACTATGTGCTCGCTGCGTCACCAATGTCGCAGGCTTGGGCGAGGTGCGCCACTATGCCTAATTCTACGCCTAATCCGACAGACTCATCGGAACATAAGCAGCCGCAGGCTGAGGTTGACCATTCGCCTACTCCTGCTCATGCGACCACGGGCAGCTCAACCACGCCTAAGAGTCGCTTAAATAAGACCCCTAAAATGGTCGCTAATGGCAGTCGCGCCTTTATGTGGTATTTGCTGTCGCTGGTCGTCATTATTATTGACCAGTGGACGAAGTGGTTAGCTGAAACCAATCTGAATTTCCTCGAGCCAGTACCCGTGATTGAGCCTTTTTTAAACTGGACGCTTGCTTATAACTACGGCGCGGCGTTTAGCTTCTTGGCAGATCAAGCTGGTTGGCAAAAGTGGTTTTTTGCGGGACTTGCGCTTATCATGTCGCTGTTTTTAATCGGTTATCTGGTAAAAGCGCCACGTAAAGCTAAGCTGTTATCATTGGGTCTAGCCTTGGTGCTTGGCGGTGCTATTGGTAACCTAATTGACCGCTTGTTACATGGTCATGTGATTGACTTTATTCATGTACATTATGCCGACGTTTGGCATTACCCAATTTTTAACATTGCCGATGTTGGTATTTGTATTGGTGTGGCGCTGATTGTCATTGATATGCTGTTTTTAGAAAAGAAGCGTGAGGTATAGCGTTTTAACGTCTTAGACTGTCGTCGAAAATACGATATTTATACCTTGAAAAGTAACTCCTAATAAAATAGCCACTATCAATAGTGGCTATTTTTATGCGCTAACTTTCTCATTTATCAAAAAATACAAAAGATTTTAGCAATCAATCATCCGCATGTGTTTGTTCGAACTCAGCATGCTCAACTTGATATAAGGCCCCTAGACGTTGCTGCAGATCGGCATCCAAAATCTTTTTGGCTTGTTTAAAAAACTCGTTTTCTTCTTCTTTTAAATGATGATGTACTTTATGAATCAGGTCCGCACAAGTTGTATCCCACTTCTCTTGTCCAATACGCCCGTCATCCAAAGTTTCCATCATCTCATCCATTTCATGATGCTCAGTAATGGCGTGACGAGACAAATCAAGACCTTCGTCATGCTGCATAACCGGTATATATAGATGACGCTCTTCAGCGGCTGCATGCGCTTGTAGCTCTAGCTTAAGCGCTTCATAAACGGCTTTACGCTGTGCTTCACCCTTTGTTTTTTCGAGCTTGGCGCATAATCCCCGTTGAACCTCATGCTTTTCAAGCAGAGCCTCAAAAATATCTTGTTTTAAATCAACTTCATCGGCATTCTTATTGGCATTACTCATTATTTTCCTCTTTAAAATTGTTTATGGGTTAGGTAATCAAATGGTTTTATTCACTTTCTAAGCATTATCATAATAATAAAAACGCCTATTGTCATTTATCAGTTAGCAATAAGCTATTATTGCTAACTGATAAATGACAATAGGCTATTATTTGGTCAATCTTATCTATTTTAACTGGAGGAGGCAATTCAAATCCTATTAAGCCAACTACCCACAATCCTATCAAGCCATCTCCGAGAATCGATCTAAAAAAAGTCTTTCAAAACTTCTAACCCACCACCCGCCAATATAAACAATAACCCTGCCAAATTAATAATAACGGTTAAATAATAAGCGATACGAAATTCAGGCTTTTGTGACTTATGCAGCAAATAGGTTTGCGCCACCATCGCACCGACCCAGCCGCCAAGTGCACTTAACAGATGCAGCGTTGATTCAGGCGTTCGCCAATCGCCACTTTGGGCAGCGGCCTTGTCTTTAGCATACATGCCATAGGTAATGATGCCTAATACTGCATACCAAGCAAGTACCAGCCAGCTTAGCTTATTCATGACCGTCAATAAAACTAAAACCCCATAAAAGCCAATTCCAAGGAATAAACGCTTCTTCTGCCCTGCTTCAAATTCTGCTTGAGCGCTACGTTTATGATTTCGCTGGCGGATTTGACTGTTCTTTTGCGCCATTTTTTGTTGCACAAAGCTCAGTTCTTGCACATCCTTTGCTTGCAAGCGCCCCTGATTGTCTTGCCCTACTGTAAAAACCACTTGCTCGCCAACTTCGGGGCGACGCTGGGCTTTAAACGCGCTAACATGAAAGAATACCGACTCGCCAGCAGCAGTTTCGATAAAACCAAAGCCTTTATCGTCTTGCCATTTTTTAATATGACCTTGTTGTTTAGTGCTTAGGTTTTTCGTTTTCATATTCATAGTTTTTATCTATCGATTATTTTTACAACTATTATATAACTTTCCTGCACTCATAAAAAAAGCTAAGAGCTTTACTCTTAGCTTTTTAGTGACCATAAAAATACCTTAACAAGACATTAAGGTATTAACGGCATTTTTTCTGCTCATACAAGTTGGTCAAATTATTGTGACGATCTTTTGCCGCATTGATAGCTTCTTCAGTATTAGAATAGGTACCAATCAAAGCTGGCCAAAATAAAATTGCGGCAGCCACATTCTTACCAGTCGCTTTACGCTCAGCACGTGCTTTTTGCTCAAAGTCATCAGCTTCAGCTATTTCACTAAGAATTTGCTGACAAGATAGATTAACATCACTTACCTTTTTAGTCTGTACAACATGTGGCGTAGCACACCCTTGAGCCAATAATGCGAACATTCCAATTACCAAAACCGCTTTTTTCATAATCATCTCAGAAGTTGTTTAACTTACAATTATTAATATATAAGTTACTTAGCTTAAATTAAGTTTACATTTATATACATTAAGAAAGATAATGTCAACTTAATTTCATTCTTAGACAACTTTAATTATTTATAATTTTTAGTTGAGCTATTAACGCATTGTATTTATTAATTTTTTAAAAAGACATGTGAAGTAGATTGATAAAAACATCAGTAAAAGCTTATAAAAGTGGTCTAACACATATCTGTCACATCAAGACGTTTAGTATATAGGCTATGCTAAACTCTCTATTATAATTAACCCTCTTAATCCTATTCTATAAAAGACACATTACTATGACCGACTCTCAATTTATCACTCCTAACGAAGACATTCGTATCACCCACGGCAGCCTTGTTAAGCTCCATTTCGAAGTGTCGTTAGAAAACGGTACAGTGATTGACTCAACCTTTAACCGTGATGCGCCCGTAAAGCTGACGATCGGCGATGAGAGCTTTTTACCGGGTTTTGAGCAGGTGCTGATGAACCTAAGAGCTGGCGATACACGCACAGCTCACCTTGAGCCTGAGCAAGCGTTTGGCGAGTGGAACCCTGATAACATCCAGCATTTTAGCCGCACCCAATTTGCCCTGATCGCTGACAATCCTGAAATTGGTATGCTGGTCGAGTTTGAAGATAAAGGTAAAAATACTCTGCCCGGCACCATTAGCGCCATTGATGACGACGAAGTAGAAGTCGATTTTAACCATCCGCTTGCTGGACAGTCGGTACTTTTTAAAGTGAAGATATTCCAAGTCACCCCGCCGGGCGTCACAGGTATCAAGCTAATGTAGTATCAAAAATTGCTTTAGAATAAAAACCTTATTTAGAATAAAAACAGGGATAAACAGATGCAATATCACACACTGCCACAACTGAATGAAAAAGTCTCAAAAATTTGCTTAGGAACAATGACCTGGGGACAGCAAAATAGCGAAAGCGATGCTCATGCCCAGATGGACATGGCGCTTAACGCAGGCGTGAACTTTTGGGATACCGCTGAGATGTATCCGTCGCCGCCTGATAAAGACAAGCAAGGCGATACCGAACGCTTTATGGGCACTTGGTTTAACAAAACCAAACAGCGCGACAAGGTCATTCTTGCCAGCAAAATGTCACCGATGGATTTTTTGCGAGATGGTCAGACGCGCTATACCGCTGAGCAAATTAGCAGCGCTATCGATGGCAATCTTGAACGCTTGCAAACTGATTATATCGATATTTATCAGTTGCATTGGCCTGAACGTCAAGCGAACTTTTTTAGTCAACGCGGTTATAGCGAAGAGATGGCAGCGCAATCGCTAGATGATTTGACGCCTTTTTTAGAAACCATCCAAGCATTAAATGACGAGATTAAAAAAGGCCGCATTCGTGCTTATGGCTTATCAAACGATACCGCTTGGGGTCTAATGCGCTATCTATGGGAAGCGGATAAAAATAGCTTAATCGCGCCTATCACGGTACAAAATCCTTATAGTTTGCTCAACCGTTTATATGAAGTGGGCATGGCAGAGATTGCCCATCGTGAAAATGTTGGTCTACTTGCCTACTCGCCGCTTGGCTTTGGGGTATTGTCTGGTAAATACCTTGATGGCAAACGTCCTACTGGCGCGCGCCTGACGATGTATGACCGCTTTGCTCGCTATACCAATGAAGAAGCAAAAGCAGCCACCGCTCAATATGCCAAAATTGCCGCAGATGCTGGTTTGGACATGGCACAAATGGCATTGGCCTTTGTTAATTCGCGCTCGTTTGTCACCAGTAATATCATTGGAGCGACCACCACTGAGCAACTGCAATCGAATATTGACAGTATTAATGTAACCTTAAGCGCAGATGTGCTAAAAGCGATTGAGGCGGTACATACCCAGCATCCTAATCCATCGCCATAATTTTCCGACATTAGATTCTGATATTGTCCAGCTTTTAATAAGATGACGTTCAGGTATTTGCTTAATAAAGAAAAAGGCGCAAATTGTTAGTATTAATTACTAAGATTTGCGCCTTTTTTATGACTACTTTTCTATTTAAACAGTTTTATACTTGCTTATACTTTAGCTACTTTCGTTAAGACGCGCGAATGTAATTCAGCCAAGCCTTCTTGCATATGTGCTTGTAGTAAATCGGTGAGCTGGCTTTTATTCAAACCTTTAGGATCTATTGGCTCAAGCGGTAAGACAAAAGCCGTCACGTCTTTACTATCAAGCACCTTTTTTAGGCTGTCTTTCATCGTCAGCTTACCGTAGTAAGGCAATTCCTCACTTAAAGTGCCGTCTTTATTCACATAGGCAATTACTAGCGGGCGCACCGGTACATCAGCATCTATCGCCGCTTGTAGCAAAGTGCCATGGATACGCTTAATTTTTTTACCATCGGTAGTGGTCGCTTCTGGAAAGAAGATAACTGAAAAGCCCTTGGTTAAAAAATTGGCAATTTGGGCGGCGACCGTGCCAGCATCACCGGAACCACGCTCGATAAATACCGTACCTGCGGCATGCGCCAACTTACCAAATATTGGCCAATCGCCAATTTCGGCTTTCGATAAGAAAAAAGCTGGACTCACCGTACCAACCACGGGGATATCCATCCATGACACATGATTGGAAACCCATAAACCGTGGTGTTGCTCTACACGCTCGACTGCCACAACTTTTACGCCAAAAGAGCCTGCCATTTTTCGGCAAAAGGCTTGAATATAACGTGGCAGTGTTTCGCGTGGTGGCTGCTTAAAGGCACCGATACGTTGGGCGGCGCGCAGGCCGCCAGCGATGGTGGTGGTCATGCCAGCGATTTGTTTGCCGCGACCTAACTGCTGTTTGAGTGAAAAGCCTGACTTAGATTGGCTCATCTGTGTCCCTCGTGGTTAAAAACTTATGGGTTAAAAAATTCTTTATTAAAGAGCTTAGTGATTAAAAAGCCTATTACTTAAAAAGCTTAACGCTTAAAAAACGTATGATTATATCTCTTAAACGAGCGTCATGAGTATAACAAAATTTATTTACTCAGTGACTAATTGTTCACTGAGTTATGAGTAGCTTTTGTTAATATTTTGCAATAATTAGCTATCAGCTCATTTTTACGCAGTTCATTTTTACATTGTCACTACTCAATAGATTAGTACGTTTAAAAAAGCCAAGCTCGCCGTTAATTAATTTTTACGAGAAGCCTGATACTTCCTTCATTAGAATATTTAATAATAAACCCTGTAACATAAAAGCATGGCTAATTGCGTTAATACGCTTTAATATCAAGTGATAAGACCACATATAGAGGGTCATACGAAGGCTATATCGACAGTTAATAAATCGATAACCGCCATCTATTTACTTAATGACATAGGTGATACTCTTTGGAATATTTTGAAAGACATGAAGGTGGCGAGCGCGCCATTATCGTACATTTAGACATTCGCCAAATTCAAGATCCTGATGATCTGAACGAATTTGAGTTGCTTGCAGATTCGGCAGGCGCCGATCGCTTGGCACTAGTCACAGGCTCACGCGCACGTCCCGATGCCAAATACTTTGTTGGTAGCGGTAAAGCACAAGAAATAGCAGAATTGGTGCGCGAACACGACGCTGATATTGTCCTTTTTAATCACAATTTATCGCCATCACAAGAGCGTAATATTGAAGCACTGGTACAATGCCGTGTCCTTGACCGCACCGGCTTAATTTTAGATATTTTCGCACAGCGCGCCCGTACTTACGAAGGTAAGCTACAGGTTGAGCTTGCGCAGTTAAATCATTTATCGACACGTTTGGTGCGTGGTTGGACGCATTTGGAGCGCCAAAAAGGCGGTATTGGTTTACGTGGACCCGGCGAAACCCAGCTTGAAACGGATCGCCGTTTGCTACAAGTACGAGTCACCCAGCTCAAAAGTAGAATCGAGAAAGTCAGACAGACACGCGCACAAGGTCGAGCACGTCGCCAAAAATCAGACGTACCGACTATTTCACTCGTCGGTTATACCAATGCTGGTAAATCTACCCTATTTAACCGCTTAGTTGATGAAAACATTTATGCGGCTGATAAACTGTTTGCCACGCTCGACCCGACGTTACGTCGTTTAGACTGGCAAGGGGTTGGCCGCGTGGTTTTAGTCGATACCGTCGGTTTCGTTCGTCATCTACCGCATGAACTGGTTGAGTCGTTTCATGCGACATTAGAGGAAACCTTAGAAGCCGACTTATTGCTACATGTCATCGACTCTTCTAGTGAAGATATGCATGAGCAAATCGAGGCGGTTAAAGCTGTCTTAGCTGAAATTGATAACGATGTGCCAGTGCTCAATGTTTATAATAAGATTGATTTGACCGATGAGCCTGCACATATTGGCTATGCTAAAGAAGGTCAGCCTAACCGTGTATATGTTTCTTCTAGTAAAAACCTAGGTATGGAAGAGCTGTCATTAGCCGTCCAGCAGTTACTGACTGGCACACTGACGACGTTTGAATTGACACTACCTTATAATGCCGGTCAGTTAAAAAACTCCTTATATGAGTTGGGCGTTATTCAGGAAGAGAGCTATGATGACAATGGTCATGAATGCTTAACCATTCGCCTGCCAAGTGATAGGCTCAAGCAGCTATTGGGGCAAGCCAATTTAAAACCATTAGATGTCTTGCCGTTGGCACAAGCAACATTGCTGATGCCGATACTTGAAGAGTTTGAGCAGATTGATGAAGATGACAGTCATCATGAAGAAGCGTCCTTAACGGCAGAGGAAGAAAACGCCTTTGCTGAATTTGAAGCGTTAAATTCTGCGACAGAAGAATCTGATTCGAAAAGTTAAATAAACACTTCTTATATTATGTAATCTAAATGGTATTTAATAAAAGGACGCTATCAAACGATGGCGTCCTTTTTTATATTTATAGCGCTTAACATTCATTATACGAGATATTTAGAAACAGCTTAATAGCTGCAATCCGCGCTTAGGCTTTATTAGTCTGCCCACTCTCTATATAATCAGCCTCTATGCGTGCGTTTGAATACATTTGACCAATGATTGTCGTTAGTTAACTACTGAACGCCGTATTTATTAATAAGCTTGATCACTAACGCCTTATGGATTTTTCATATAAACAGCACGTTTTTGCGTCAATTTTATCAAAGACTAATTATATCTGACTTGGCTAGGATTACTTATGAACTCCACTTCTACTTCCAACATACCCTTATGGATGGCGTTAATATTGACGCTGATCATGGTCGTGGTGGTTCGTGAGTCTGCCGTCATTGTTTGCCAATGGGCAGGTATTGAAAAAGCCGCAAATATCGTTGGTTTGCTAACAATGTTTGTTATTTTGATTATTTGGCGACTGATAAAAGGGCTACCGCACTGGCTAACCCAAGCAAGCAACACGTTACTGGTTGATAGTGGTTTTGCCTTTTTGCCGGTTTCTGCCGGAGCCGGCTTACTGCTATTCGCATTAGGTGATGAGTTTTGGGGTGTGATGCTGACGATGATTATCAGTACGCTTATTCCGCTTTGGGGGCTGGCTATCCTTGCCAATCGCTCTCTTAATAATAGCGGCACTACAGATAACAGTGACATTGACAGTACGAATACGACCAACAAGCACAAGGGACAGCATTAAGCTGTAGGAACAAGGCAACGTTATGAGTTTTAATAGTGTGTTTACCGCAACCCTTGCTGCAATATTATTAACCTTGGCAGCCCACGTCATTGCCCGCGTCCTTGCGCGCAAGCTATCGTGGTTACCGATGGTCATCACCGCATTGGCATTGGTACTGCTGTTTTTGTTTATTTTGCAATGGGATTACAACCATTATTACAGCGTGGCAAAACCCGTATTTGACCATTTATTAGGTTATGTGACGGTATTATTGGCTGTACCATTGGCAGCGATGAATTTTAAAGGCTTACCAGTCAAAAAGCTCACCATGATTGTAGCGCTAGCCAGCGTAGTTGGCGCCTTGCTACCCATGTCATTAGCCTATCTATTTTCACTAAGTAATGAGACTATTTTGGCATTTGCTACCCGTTCAGTGACCACACCGATTGGTCTCAGCGTCGCTGATTTGATTAAAGCCCCGCTGGCGATGGCAAACTTGATTATTATTGTTTCAGGGCTTATTGGTGGTACGTTAGCGCGCTTCTTATTTCGCGGTATTGATGATGACCGCGCCAAAGGTTTAGCCCTTGGTTTAGCAGCGCATGCATTTGGCACCGTAGAAGCGTGGCAAATCAGTCATACGGCTGGACGCTATGCCGCCTTTGGCTTAGCAGTCAACGGGTTGGTCACCGCTGTTTGGGTGCCTATTTTTATCAGTGCGTTATCCTAATAAAATGCTTTAAGTTAAATGTAAATACCTTAGCCCATCCTCCTTGATGGGCTTTTTTCACCTGAATCAATTTCATTTGATATAATTTCTAGCGGTATCTCTTACTTATTTTTAATGCAAAGATAAAGGCAAAAATATTGCTCTTATAAGCCCATTAACCACCCTTATTCTGTTACCATCTTGATTTCATTGAGCTTTTTTATAAATTAAAAGTCCTTTTGACTGCGCGTGCACGCATTCAGATATGGCAAAAACTTATTTTGTGTTATAGTAAGCAACTATTATTTTTTGTATCTATTGCAAGTGGTTTTGTTAGACGTGAATTCGTAGGTAGTCGCCATACTGATATTGGCTCACTATAAAATCCTACAAACGCGATAACCGCTTTGACGCGCGACATCACGCGCTTATAGGCAAAGCAATTTGCTATTACTCGATAAAAAGTGATAACCCTATGATAAATATTGCACCCCTAATGACACGTTGCTTGTCTCCCGTTTTACTTACTGCCATTGCCTTCTCTAGCCTACCTATCGCCGCTCAAGCAGGCAATATGTATATCTACAAAGACAAAGGTGGACAAGTTCTCCTCACTAACGTCAATCCTAGTGGCAATTTTGATAAATTTAGTAAAAAAGTAAAAACGACTTATTATAAAGATTCTGGTGCTTACAATGCTGGTAGCAATACTAATGCAGATTATGGTAGCAGCGCGGCGAGCAGTAGCGGCAGTCGTAACTCTTACGATAGCTATATCCGTGCCTCTGCTGATCGCCATGGCATCGATCCTGCGCTGATGAAAGCCATGATGCATACGGAGTCTGCCTTTAATCCCAATGCTCGCTCACCTGTCGGTGCGCAAGGTTTGATGCAGCTGATGCCAGCGACTGCTCGCCGATTTAAAGTGAGTAATCCTTGGAATCCTGCTGATAATATCGAAGGATCTGCGAAATATATCGCTTGGCTAATGAAACGTTTTAATAATAATGTTGAATTTGCCGTGGCTGGTTATAATGCTGGCGAAGGGAACGTCGATAAATATAATGGTATTCCTCCGTTTAAAGAGACCCGTAACTATGTAAAAAGCGTGATGAGCCGCTATCATAGTTTATATAAAAATGATTCAGCACTATCGGGTAATACCATGAATGCTAATAACAGTAATACTGCCAATACCAGTAATAGTGGTGGCCTCCAAAACGTCAGTTATGGCACCAGTAGCAATAATGCAAGCTATGCTAACTCTGCTTATTTAGCATTGCGCTAATTCAAAAGACAACAGCCACGAAAAAGCCCATTAAATTAATAATGGGCTTTTTTTTGCGTTCAAACAAAGCTACTTTAAAAGCTTTGAGCACTTTATTAAGTTATTAATATTAAATAATCAATAAAGCACTCACTGCATTTTAAAACTTACTTATTCGCTAGTGCTTGGGTTGCAGCAACTTCAGCAGCAAAGTCTTCTTGCTTCTTCTCGATGCCTTCGCCGACTTCTAGACGTTTGAAACCAACTACTTTTACGCCTTCAGATTTTAATACGTCACCAACTTTTTTCTCGTTGTCCATGACGTATGGTTGACGAAGTAACGTGACTTCGTCTAGGTACTTACGTAAGCCACCTTCAATCATTTTTTCAACGATATTGTCAGGCTTACCAGACTCTTTCGCTTTTGCTTCGATAATGTCTTTTTCGCGTGCTAGTACGTCAGCCGCTACGTCTTCATCATCTACTGCTACAGGGTTGAATGCTGCAATGTGCATGGCAAGGTTTTTGCCGGTGTCTGCACTGCCGCCTTCATAAGAGACCACTACACCGATACGGAGACCGTGACGGTATGCAGCAATGTTAGCGCCTTCAAGTACTTCAACACGGCGGATTTGGATGTTTTCACCGATTTTTTGTACCAATGATACGCGAGCTTCTTCAACGGTTTGACCTTCGCCATAAGGTAATGCAGCGATAGCAGCAACGTCAGTCTCATTGTTTTCTAAGGCGATGTTTGCTACTTTTTCTGCAAAGGCAGTGAAGCTATCATCTTTTGCCACGAAGTCAGTTTGGCAGTTCACTTCTAACAAAAATGCTTTGTTTTCGCCTTGAGCAATAATGATCGCGCCATCAGCGGCGATATTACCCGCTTTTTTAGCCGCTTTCGCTTGGCCTGATTTACGTAAGTTATCAATGGCAGTTTCAACATCACCATTTGACTCTTCTAATGCTTTTTTACATTCCATCATGCCAAGACCAGTACGGTCACGCAATTCTTTTACCATTTTGGCAGATACTTTTACTTCTGACATAAGAGTTACCTTTTATTATGTACATGAATATTGTTATGTAGGGGTGTGCTTAAAATCTATTCGATAACTTGATTAATATTAAGTCAACATTGCTCTTAATATTAAACTTAAGCCTTCATATAACCACTCATCGTTAACGATTATTTATATCATCAAAAAAGCAATATGGCTCGTATAGACGATAATACTCGCCCAATCATGACACGCTTATTAATTTTGACCATAAACCATTAACAGTAAGGCATGACGAGTAAAACTACATCATGCCTTTTATGAGCTTATAAGCTGTTAATAACCTTATATGAGTGCTGATAAGACAACTATCAAGACACCTTTACAAAGTTAAACCTTTGCGGTCAGCGATTTATTCTGCTGGAGTAGCAGCTTCTTCAGCTTTAGCTTCAACTGGCGCTTCTTCAGCAGCAGCAGGTGCTTCTTGCTCAGCTTTACCGCCCGCTTGAGTTTGTGCGTATTCTTTACCAGCGATGATTGCATCAGCCATAGAAGTTACATACAAAGTCACGGCACGGATAGCATCATCGTTAGCTGGAATGATGTAATCAACGTTATCTGGGTTAGAGTTAGTATCAACGATACCGATAACTGGGATACCTAGGTTTTTAGCTTCTTTGATAGCGATTGCTTCATGATCTACGTCTACAACGAAGATTGCGTCAGGTAGACCGCCCATGTCTTTGATACCGCCCAATGAACGCTCAAGTTTTTCCATATCGCGAGTACGCTCTAACGCTTCACGCTTAGTTAGCTTAGCGAAAGTACCGTCTTCAGCTTGTTTTTCTAGCTCTTTTAGACGATTAATTGACTGGCGAAGTGTTTTCCAGTTAGTCAACATACCACCTAACCAGCGATGGTCAACATATGGCATGCCAGCGCGTGCTGCTTGCTCAGCGATAACGCCGCTAGCTGCGCGTTTAGTACCAACAAATAATACTTTGTTTTTCTTAGCAGCTAGGCCGTTTACGTAAGTCAATGCTTCATTAAACGCTTTTACCGTGTGCTCTAAGTTGATGATGTGAATCTTGTTACGGGCGCCAAAGATGTATGGTCCCATTTTTGGATTCCAAAAACGTGTTTGGTGACCAAAGTGAGCGCCGGCTTGTAGTAAGTCGCGCATTTCGATTTTGGTTGGATTGTTTGTAGCCATGTGAAATTCCTATTGGTTGGGTTATGCCTCCACATCACAAAAACTGCCTATCTAGCGACACGCATTTGCTGATAGTTGATGCTTATAATGCAGCACCGTGACTATCTATTAGACGCAAATTAATCAAGTCGCCAAACACCCAGCAATTTTTTGCCATGATGTGTGTGTCATTGGTTGATGGGTTGGTTTGAAAAATAAGCTATGATTTGAACGCATAGAGGACTATTTTATAAAAAAGAGTACTCTATGATAAAAAATAGCTGGGCTGTATTTTATCATATAACGCTAAGTAACCGCTAGCGCTATTATAAGACTTAAGTGGATGATAACGCATAAAAAAACGACGTATTAACGTCGTTTTCACTTCTCATCGTTATTTACAGCATTATTCACTATCTATACAGCGGATTAATCTATACGGCAGGTTAAATTAAGCGATAGAAATACCGATGACTGCCTTGTATCCGCGCCATGTAAAAGGCGTGACATAGCTCTGGCGGTCTTTTGGTAAATAAGGAATGCTGGGTATGCCTTCGATGATTTTAGGCGGTGAGATAATAAAATCAGCGCCAAACTCAGTACGGGCGTTACCTGAAATGGTATTGGCTATCTCACCCAATAAGTCTTTCATCATCGTAATAGAGGAATCAGGCTCGCCCATTACTTTGATGATTTCACGCAAAAGAGTGCTCGGAGCGCTGACATAAACGCAGCCTTCAAGCGGTCCTGATATTTTAATCATACCGCTATAATCATAACCGACAGCATTTTTATTGCTATTCAAATACGGCGTATCAATCACTACTGGCTCGCCATCAATCTGTGCAAAAAACGCACTGATCGAGCTTAAAAAGACGCCTAATTTATCTACATTAACCATAATCGTTTATCGTCCATATTGATCTTCATGAGGGATTGTATTCAATCTTGCAAACAAACCACAATCTCGCCAATTTGACCGCGCCAACTGACTGGAATGATAAAAGAACGCCCATTTTTAGGCAAAATAATGCTTTGTGGTGAGCCTTTAAATACCAGCGGTACAGAGATATGAAACTCCGCGCCAAACTCGTTGCGAGCATTACCGGATATGGTATTCGCAACCTCACCTGCAAGATCGACCAAATTATCTTCGCTTTTATCCGTTTCGCCCATACTATCTAGAATACTATCCAATAACGCGCTGGTGGCAGAAAAATAAACCACACCTTTTTGCACCCCCGAGATACCAATGACGCCGGTATAGTCATGGACTTTTGGCTGTTGGTTTTCTAGTAAATAAGGGGTATCAACGACCAGCTCTTCGTTGCCAAACTGATTAAAATAATTGGTAATGATACTCACAAAAATTTGTAACTTTTGCTCTTTCATAATATGTGTTCTTTCATAATATATTTACTAAATTGATTAGGGTATGTCTTCATTTTAAACATAGTCATACAAACGAACTAAGTTCATGAGTTAAATTGCGGACACACCCTAGAGGTTAGTCTTGTACAAGCTCATACAAAGACTCTACCAGCTCTTCTTCTGAAAAAGGCTTGCACAAGAATCCGCTCGCGCCCAGTGACAAAGCTTCAATACCAGTCGATTTATCAGACAACGCAGATACCACTAAAATCCGTACTTCAGGATCTATCGCAATGATTTTTGCAATGCATTCAAGACCATCCATTTGCGGCATGGTTAAATCCATAGTAATCACATCTGGACGATGAATATTAAATTTCTCAATCGCTTGCACACCACTGGTCGCCGTCGCAACTAGCATAAACTTACCTGAATCGTAAGCACGCTGAATACGGTTTCGAATGATATTTGAATCATCAACAATCATTAATTTGTACATAATGTCTCTTTATCCTCAATTACGCAGTCGGTAAGGTAATGACAAAACGGGTCATTTTGCCAAGCTCACTGTTTACATTAAGCTTACCGTCATATTCTTTTACTAAAGCCTTGATGACATCTAAGCCCACGCCGCGTCCACCATCTTCATCCGCATGATCTTTGGTCGAGAACCCTGAAGAAAATAACGTTTTAAGCAAATCACCCTCAGTAAGGGCGCTTGCCTCTTCATGACTGAAGCGACCATCGGCGATTAATTTATTACGGATGCCTTCGTAGTTGATACCCTGACCGTCATCTTGTAACACGATGATTAAGTTTTGAGCGTCACGCTGCATCTCTAAATCAATATTACCTACCGCAGGCTTACCAGCAGCCTGACGCGCTTCAGGAGACTCAACCCCATGTACCACCGCATTACGTAATAATTGAATGCTAATTTCTCGAACCGGTTTTTTAAGACTTTCAGGGATAGTAACGTGCGCTAAACTATGACCATTTAGCTGTACTTGTTTGCCTTGTCTAACCGCGATATCTTGCGCAAAATCTTGATAGTAGGCTAACTGCTCATCCGCTGAATCATCACTCAAATCAATGTTATTGCCGCCGGCAAAAGACGAAGTCTCAATTGATTTATTTGATGCTGGCGCATGGGTAGCGATTGATGAACTCGCGGCCACAGGTGCTTTTGTCATCGGCTGAGTGCTAGCATTATTCTTTGGTGCGGCTTGGTTGATGCGCTCACCTAATGTCTCAATAGTATTCGAGAGGCTGAGTAAGTCGTCTAAATGGACAGCCAGTGGTAAGAAATTATTACCTGATAGTTTGCCCTGATTTTGCAATGCATCAAGCTTGTCTTCCGCGTCTGAGGCGATTTTAGTAAAGCTGTGCAGCTTAAGTGCCGACGCTTCACCTTTTAAGCTGTGCATTTCACGATAAATCGCATTCAGCTTACCTTCAAGCTCAAATTGCGAGCTACCAGGGTTTTTCAAAATGTTGTTCATCTTATCGATATGAGCTTTGGTGTTATTGATAAACTCATTAATAATTTTTGGATTGACGTTTAAGATAGTGGTCAACATCTCAATTTGCATGTCATTTTGCGAACGCTCTTTTTCTAAGCGCTGCTCTAGATAAACAGCATCTGAGACGTCATTAACGTTGACCAAAATGCGGGCAATGTCTTTGTCTTCATAAACACGTGAAAACTTAAAGTCTAGGAAGCGGCTTGTGGTGCTCTCTTCGCCAGAGGCATTGTGCAGCATGACTTTATGCAATGGGTTTAAAGAATCAACCAATTTCTCTTTGACACGTGGGTTGTACAGCTGCTCGATAAACTGACGCGTGGTTTTCAAATCTTTGTCTGAGATACGACCGCGCAGTACATCGGCAAAGTTTTCTCCTGCCAATCTATCTTCACCAATAATGCCATTTAGTGCACGAGAATGCTGCTGACCAATATTTAAATCTTTATCTAACAGGAATAGACCAGTATTGACGGTTTCCATAATCTCTTGTGTTTCGCGGCGAGCAGCCAATGCTTCAGCATCGGTATCGCGCAAACGGCGCACAAAGAAGAATACAAAGATTAGGAAGTAAGCAAAAATAGCCGCAACACCCAATATCTGAATCAGACGAATGGTGTTTGCTTGGTGTTCAGCGTTAATAAACACTTCATCGGTGAGCTGGTCTAACGAGTCATTAATGAGCAAACTTGAGGTCTTTGCTTGCTCTACTGCTTGAGTCAATTCATCAGACGAATCGACCATGATATTATCAGCGTCTTTTAGATAAGCTTGGATCTTAGGTTCTAAAAGCTGCCATTGCTCATTAGCCGCCGTAATCTGGGTCTGAGACTGACTATTAATCTTTGGTAAATTATAACTTTTACCATCAACGTCGGTGATTTCGCCACCTTGCTCGATGGCATTAATGGAGCTAGTAATCAGAGTTGCATTTTGCTCCAAACGCTCTAAAACTCGTTGGATATGTGGAGAGTTAGTATCTTCTCCATAACTACTATCTAAATCGAATAAATCTTTAATTACCGCTTGCGCGCTGTTGGCGACTTGGTTGGTTTGATCAATTAAGACGGTATTTCTTTCAAGCAAGCTTGATGTATAGAAAGTAAATGCCAGCAATGCGCCAATCAAGGATAAAAACAGTGCAATTGAAACAATTAGACTGCGATAGCGTTTATTGTCAATATTATGTGGGGTTGCCATCTTCTTTAAGCTCCTTTATTCGTTTGCTGAGTGGTCGTATTGCTAGTAGTAGCAGAAGCAGGAGCCGTTCCGCCCAACCATTTTTGCTCAATCTCTTTAAATATGCCTTTTACTTTCAGCTTAGCAATCCCTTCATTAACGTTCTTGATAAGCTTAGCATTACCCTTTGCCATCAATATCACTTGCTGGGCTGAAGGGTTGTCTTCACCTTCATAAGGCACGATAGTCACTTTATGTTCAGGGTGGTTTTTTGCCGTATATTGTAAAATAGGTAAATCATGCAAAATGACGTCAACCTTCCCTTGCATGAGGTCTTCAAATAGCAGAAAGGCTGTGCTTTTAGTGGTCATTTGACTATATTTGCCCATGGCTTTGAGCTGATCCTCTTGCTTTGAGCCTTCCATAGCAGCGACATGCATACCTTGTAAGTCTTCAATGCCATTAATTGTCACATTGCTTTTTGCATACATGATTGAAGAGGGATTAAAGAAATAAGTATCAGATAAACCATACTTTTCAGCACGATCATCTTTGTAAGAAATGCCTGATATCGCTAAATCACGACCACCTGATGCCACGCTATCAAACATGTTTTGCCAAGTCTCTTTATAAAACTCGACCTTAAAACCTTGCTCCTCACCGATAGCACGAATCGAATCAATGTCAATGCCTTGCATATTGCCGTAGTCATCTTGGAAAGAAAACGGAGGCATTGTGCCTGTAGTCGCAACTTTTATCACTGGCGCTGTATCAGGTAGCTGACTGACGAAGTTGTCTTTATTATCGGTCGCACCGTTGGCATTGGCATTAGCATTGACACTTTCTTGAGTAGAAGAATTACCACATCCAAATAAACCCACACTCAACATAATCGGTAACACTCGATATAACTGCTTCATATCCTATCCTTATGCCTCGGCGTTATCTTACAGATCAAAGAAAATCCTCTTAAAAAACGTTGTAATACTTATACAACAATCTATTACAAGAAGTTACGATGGATAATAATTGAGCAATTCTACTATTGCAATAATTTTGTTTGGCTATAGCGTACATATTTTCATATATGGCAATAAACTTATATAGAATGGTAGGTGCGAACGAAGTCATTACTTAAATATTTAACAAACAAATATTCATTAGAAATGTATTTATTGAGTAAAAAATCGATAATGCAGGAAAAACCAAAGGAAATGACAGACATAAAAAAAGTATCCAAGCGTTTGCGACGCACTGAATACTTTTTTACGAAAACTAAAATTGAATGAAATTTATCGATTAATCAATCCGCATTATCCAAATTCAAATTACGGTCTATTTGCCAAATTAAATAAGTGCCAAGACTCATCAGCGCAAACATCGCGATACCTATCTTTAGCACCGGATTGACGGGGAATAAGTTTAATAATAGACCGCCAAAAATACCAACCGAAAACATCAAAGAGCCTTGCATCGCACTTGCCATGCCAGCGCGGCGCTTTTGAAAAGCGAGTGCAATCGCCGAGGCGTTTGGCTGCGTCAGACCTAAGCCCGCAATACAGAAGAAAATACAGGCTAAAACCAGCGGCAACCATGCATCCGTACCAAAGACTATACCTGTTACAAATAACGCCCCCGCAGAAATGACCTGCATCATCGCCCCAAACCGTAGGATACTTAAAATACGAAAACGATTGGTTAACCATTGATTCAGCTGGGTTAGTCCTACAAACCCTGCCGCATTCATCCCAAATAACCATCCAAAATGTGTGGCTGAGACACCATAAGTATCCATGATTAATTCAGAAGCCGAGCTAATATAGACAAACATAGCCCCCATTAATAAGCCGCCGCCAATCGCTGGATAGTTAAAAGTCGGGTCTTTTAATAAGTCCCAATATTGACTGAGTACTTCTTTGGCAGGACGAACATTTCGGTTTTCTTCAGTAAGCGTCTCAAAAAAGAAGAACTTGGTGAGTAATAAGTTTAGCGTGCCAAAAGCCGCCAAAAACCAAAAGATAGAATGCCAACTAAAGAACTGTAAAAATAAGGCACCAAGGGATGGCGCTAATATCGGTGCTAAGCCCATCACTAATATCATAATAGAAAAAGCTTTGGCCGTTTGTTTGGCTGTCAGACGATCCCTGATTGCCGCGCGAGTCACAACCGCACCAACGCAAGCACCGAGCGCTTGAAAGGTACGACCGACAAACAATACGTATTCATTATCGGTAGTTGCACAAACAATTGAGGCAATCACATATAAGGTCATACCGATATATAAAGGTTTGACGCGACCGACGCGATCACTAAAGGGACCATAAAACAGCTGTCCAAATACCAAACCAACAAAATAAGCCGGAACAGAGTTGGCCATAAATGCGGTCGATACACCAAAATCATCTGCCATCGATGGTAATGCTGGCAGATACATATCAATCGATAATGGTCCGACTGCTACGATAAGCCCAAGCATCATAATCCATGCAACGGGTAAATCAGCAGAGCGCACTCGGTCAGCAGCATTTGGTTTATTGGGCAGGGAGGATTTTGGAGCAGACATAGTTAGACCATATGATAGAGTGATGATTATTTTATTATTGATGCGGGGTTTGTTTTGTAATTTTAATAGGCTTTTATTTTAAACCAAGCTTTTTTAAAAATAACTTCTACAAACAATCATGCATACTGATAGGTAGCGACGCAAGCAGACATTTAGGTAGCGACGCAAGCCGTCTACAAAAACAGATAATGCTATATTGCACTATCTGCTTGTAATTCAATAGATGCTTGATGTGAATAAAATAAACCTGTATCACTCAAATACAGTGGCTAAATATGGCTAATTTTTTAATGGAATTGACGTTTGCCAAAAGCGGTACTGGCTTGCTTGGCTTTTCTAAGCGCCAGCTTACGGTTGCGACCGAACATCATTTTTAATTGCCAGAATTTTTCTTTATATAGCGTCGTAGCTGGCTGCTGGAACATGGCATTAATAACGCGTTTACTTGCCAGCACTGCATCGGGTGAACGCTCAGCAAACTCAGCGGCAAGCTTTTGCGCCTCCTCAAGTGGCGTCTCACTACAATGGCTGACCAATCCAAGCGCTTTGCCTTCTTCGGCATTCACGGTACGAGCCGTCATTGCCAGCTCTTTTAAGATATCAGCGCGTACCACGCCAAACCCTGATTGCGTTAAGCCCATGTCAGGAACCAGCCCCCACTTGGCTTCCATAATAGACAATTTGCAATCAGGATGGCTGATACGCACATCACATGCCAGCGCCAGCTGTAAGCCTGCGCCGATACAGTAGCCTTCTAAAACCGCAATCACTGGCACAGGGACATCACGCCAAACCAAGCAGACGCGTTGAAATAGACTTTGCCAAGGTTTAACCAGCTCCCATAGCGCAAAGGCTTGATTTTTAGGATGGTTTAAATCGCCCAAATCGATACCAGCACAAAATGTTCCTTCCGCGCCATTAAGAATCACCGCGCGTACGCTTTTATCTTTACTGATACGACCAGCGACCGCTATCAACTCTTGCACCACTTTAAAACTCATGGCGTTCTTTTTTTCCGGTCGATTGATGGTCACCGTTATTATATTGTCGGTCGCGCTGACTTGTAATGTCTCATACTGGTAAGTGGCAATAGCGTGCATAATCATCCTTAATAATAAATAAAACAACTGTAATGGTTGGTGCTCAGATTAATATTAACAGCCTTGCACGAACCCTTCCTTATCAATAACTGACTGCTAGGGTATCCTTTACCGTTCGCACCCTTTAATCTCTGTCTAAGTACTGTATCGGTTTTAAAGTAAATTAACTATAAAACCAACTGTCCTAAATCATTTTCCACGTCATATCATTTTCACTCAAACGATGATAATTGAGCTGCGGATAAGCCGATAAATCCAGTGTTTGTAAGTTATTTAACGCGGTCAATAGCGCGTTAAAATAAGGTTCAAGCATCGCAAATTGGGCGGGCGTGGTATGTTGGATATTTAATAAGCATTTATCCTCTAAATCTTGGCTGGCCTGACGTAACTGCGGCACGCCTGTATAACGACTGCCACCTAAGATACGATGGGCAATTTGCGCAAGCGTACTGCGGTTACGACTTTCCCATGCTCGCATCAACGCTTGCTTTTCATCATTGATAGTATCAAGCATCATAATAATCAGTTTAGCAGCCAAATCAGGTTTATTGGCTGAACGCGTCAAAGCATCTTGCCAATTTAAAATCTCCAAAGTATTAAGAGAGTTTGCGCCCAAGCCCGTATTATTTTGACCTTGCGTTGTTTCTACAGTTTGCTTATCTTTAGCACTATCTGTCATTTGATAGGGCGGATAAATTAATGGTGCTTGACCCTGCTCTTGATAGCGCAAATTCTCATAGCGTGGTTGGGTCTCGCGCGGTGTCTCACGTCTATAATCTTCACGTGGCTGACTGTCACGCAAGTAATCATCGCGAATTTTCTTCAGGGATAAAGGTCGGGTGATTTTTGGTGGACTCATCGCTTCAGCATCACTATTAGAATCAGCACCTCGATTACCCTTATGTCCTTTAACCATAGGATAAGTCGGCGCTGTCAGATCTGTATACGCCGTTAAAGAGTCTTGCATTAATGCATTATTGAAATTAGAACTTGGTAAATCCAAGCTAGGCGAATTTTCAGCGTGTAAATCATCATTAGCAAGGGCATTCAATGGCGGTACTGAAGTGGTACGACCTAGCCATTTTTGTAGCACTTGTAGTAATTGTGGCTGGCTAATAGGTTTACCCACATAATCATTGATGCCGCTCGCAATCAACTTATCGCGCTCATCAGCTAAGCCATGAGCGGTCAAGGCAATAATTGGAATATGATTATCAGGGGTTTCGATATTACGGATTTGCCGCGCCGCTTCATGCCCTGACATGCGCGGCATTTGAATATCCATAAATATCAAATCGATGCTATTTTTGTCCGCCACATTGCTTTTATCATCTGTCGTAGCATCGTCAAGATGTAGTGAGCCAACCGTCGATTTACTAACATCATCGCGGGCCTCAGCTTTAGATATTTGGGTCTTTTTCGACAGACTTTGCTTTTCAGTTTTAGCAGTTTTGATATGTTTGGTTTGCTGTTTACTGATGATTTCTATCGCATCAAAACCACTACTGGCAGTAATCACATGGATACCAAGCTCACTCAACAGCGCATCGAGCACTAGCAAGTTTGGCAGATGATCGTCGACGGCTAAGACAGTAACGCCCTTCCAGCGTGGCTCTTGAATCCCACTTGGAGCGCTGCGCTTTTGCGTATCAAGCATCGCATAGAGCTGTCTTTTATCCAATGGCTCATACAAAATATTGGCATGATAACGATTGAGCAGCGCTTGGTCAGCGGCAACTTGATAACCAAATACCGCCAGCTTACCCTGATAATGCAGGCGAATCTGTTTGAGGAGCGCCATCATATCGTCTTGCGTATCGTCATCAACGATGACCCAATCCCAGTAATTGCCGCGCTCTTTGAGCGACTCAAGTACGCCCGGTAAAGAGTTCGCTTGGGTCAGAGTAATCGGTAAATGTTGCAAGCTGGCTTTAAGCACCTGTATCGATGCCATATGATTAATCCAAACCAACACATTAAACTCGTCCGTATCGCTGGCAAGCGGTGCGAGTACTGGCAGCTCAATCGTTTGTCCAGTCGCCGCTTCTAAGACATCGACATGCGCTGGCATCCGAAACCAAAACGTCGCTCCCTGATTAGAGATATTTTCTTGCACATTGTCATAAAAGCCAATATCGCCGCCCATCAGCCGCGTTAATTGCTTGGAGATGACCAGACCCAAACCGGTACCGCCGTATTGACGCGTAATCGATGGATCGCCTTGGCTAAAGCTTTGAAAAAGCATTTTTTGGTCAGATAATGAAATCCCTTTACCGCTATCTTGCACGCTAATCATCAAATAATTGTCACGATGATCATCCAAGCTGACGCGTACGACCACGTCCCCACTGTCCGTGAATTTAATCGCATTACCGACGATATTGGTCAGTACTTGTTTAAGGCGCAAAGCATCGCCGTTGATGCGCATCGGCACATCGTTATAAAACAGCACCGCCATGCGCAGACCTTTTTCTGCAGAAACCGGCGATAGCATATCGACCACGTCATAGATGGTGTCATAAAGGTCGAACTCGTGACGATCAAGGACCAATTTACCTGCTTCAATCTTAGAAAAATCGAGCACATCATTCACGAGTGCTAACAGATGCGCCGACGATTTACGAATCGTTTGCACGTATAAATCTTGTTCAGGATTAAGCTCACCGTGACGCGCGAGCAAATTAATAAAGCCATCGATACTGTTTAAGGGTGTACGCAATTCATGACTGATATTGGCCAAAAATGCAGATTTTGCTTGGCTGGTTGAGATTGCGGCATCACGCGCATTACGGATAGAGATGTTTTGCATTTCCATCTCATCAAATGCCAAGCGCAAATCATCTTCGGTTTGCTCGGCATGGTCTTTCAAATCTTGGAAGCTGACATGTAGACGACGTAAGGTCTTGACCAAATCTTGCTGTAATAAATTCAGCTCACCATTCGATTCAACCGGAATAGGTTGATAAAGATTGTCGACATGGGTACGTTGTAATTGTAGGCGCAGCTCGTAAATTGGCGCAATCCAACGTTTTGAATAGATATTTAAGCTTAATAACAAAATTAAAATTGTAAATAAGCCGGTAATCGCCAATGCCATGGCGATACGATAACGGGCGATATAAAGCGGCTCGTTATCCATATCGATCATTAACCACAATTGCTGCCCATCAAACTCACCCAAGCTACTGCCGTAAGCTGTGCCAATGGGCGTTGGTTTTTGCGACAAAAACCGCTCTGACGATTCTATCAGTGGCCAAGTTTCATCAATACCATAACCGACGCTTGCTAGCACTTCATTATCCTGATTAATAATGGCAATACGCTGGACATGCTGCTCAGACTGCATGCGCCCTAGCCTATCTTGAATACTTTCCAGGGTTTCTATCGCCGCTTGCGACTTAGTATTTGTCTTGCTTTTACTATCGCCTTTTTCTGCTTGCTGCTTCTCTTTCTCTACTAATAGCTCAGGAACCAGCTCCGCAATCGTTGGCGTATAACGAATCAGCACCGCCTCTGCTAACGCTTCTTGCTCTGAATTGCTAGCACGCATGGTTTCATAAAACACCAACATGCCACCGACCGCTGCCAATAAACAAATCGGCAAAAACACCAATATAATCAGCTGACCATAAGCACTACTGGTATCAAAACGTTTTTTGTAAGCCATGCTGGGTTTACTCTCCACTGATATTGGCAATAAATACTATTGGTGATAAGTATTATTGTTGCGGTTAGGTGCTCATTACTTACTAATCACTAAAGGCAATCTATTAACGATAGCTTGAGATTATCTTAGCAGGATTCTAATGAAGGCGGTTAACGATTCATTGGCAAACTTTTACTGCTTCCCTTACTAATGCACGTTCATTGTTCCAATGCTATTACTAAGCAGTCATCTCTTAATAGTTCGTTTATAAGTATAAACAAACT
This sequence comes from Janibacter sp. CoH_79_TC_3, assembly GCF_058197955.1. Classification (NCBI taxonomy): domain Bacteria; kingdom Bacillati; phylum Actinomycetota; class Actinomycetes; order Micrococcales; family Intrasporangiaceae; genus Janibacter; species Janibacter sp. CoH_79_TC_3. Next base: position 185,029 of record NZ_JBXWIV010000003.1, on the reverse strand, counting down.
GGCTATCCTCAATAAAAATTTATGCATTAAGCGCAGCCGAAAACAAAATGATATAATGACGCAACTTTTTATTGACCACAATAAACCTCTAACAGTTATAAAGTACTGACCTATCATTTAAACAGGTTCAATTAATAAACAGTGCCAATTAAAAACTTAATCATTAATAAGGATACCTTATGTCCGCTACGGCCCAGTCAAACGCCAATTTTATTACGCAAATCACTGACCTTGCCGATTGCGTGGGTAAGACGCCCTTGGTGAAGTTAAACCGCCTGCCTGAGCAAGAGCAGATTGCCAATGGCGCGGTATTACTCGCCAAGCTTGAAGGCAATAATCCTGCTGGTTCAGTAAAAGACCGTCCTGCATTTAATATGATTTATCAGGCTGAGCAGCGCGGTGATATTAAACCTGGCGATATGTTGATTGAAGCGACCAGCGGCAATACGGGCATTGCTTTGGCCATGGTGGCGGCGATGCGCGGTTATCCAATCACTTTATTTATGCCAACCAATTCGACCCAAGAGCGTAAAGACGCGATGGCAGCTTATGGCGCCACGCTTATCGAAGTAGACGAAGGTATAGAAGCCGCGCGTGATATGGCACTGCAAATGCAAACGGACGGTAAAGGTATTGTGCTCGATCAGTTTAATAACCCTGATAATAAACAAGCGCATTATTTGACCACTGGTCCTGAGCTTTGGGCGCAAACGGACGGTAAAATCACCCATTTTATCAGCTCGATGGGCACCACAGGTACTATTACTGGCGTCGCGCAATACCTTAAAGAGCAAAATCCTGAGGTCAAAATTATCGGTTTGCAACCTGACGAAGAAGCGTCTATTGCTGGTATTCGCCGCTGGCCGGCTGCTTATATGCCGGGTATTTTTGAAGCAGATTTGGTTGACGATATTATGGATGTTGATCAACGTATTGCTGAGGTTTATATGCGTAAACTGGCGAAAACTGAAGGGATTTTTGCTGGTGTGTCATCAGGCGCAGCAGCATGGGCAGCCACCGAAGTCGCAAAAGAAAATCCAGATGCAGTTATTGCCTTTATCGTTTGTGATCGCGGTGATCGTTATTTATCGACGGGCTTATATAATGTTGACGACAGCCTAGATAGTGCACAATAAAAAGTGAGCAGTAGAAAGCAAGAAATACGCTAAATACAGTAGCATAAGCTCATAAATCTTATTTTAATCAATTATAAATTTACCAATCATCATTCAAAGCCAATAGCTAGGTAAGATTATTTATGTCAAACGCCCTTTCGTCCAAACCTCTATTGGTCTTTGATATTGAGACGGTTGCCGATACCGATGCTGCCCGCCGCATTTATCCGCAATTGGCTGAGCTAAACGATGCCGATGCCTTAAGCGCATTGACGGCGCTGCGACTCCAAGAAGCAGGGCACGATTTTATGCGTTTGCCATTGCAGCGCATTGTCTGTATTTCTGCGCTCTATATTAAAGATGGAAAATTTTCTTTATTTTCTCTGACTGCCGATAAATTTAGCGAAAAAGAAATACTTAGCAAATTTTTTCGTGCGTTCAGTGACCTTGAAAAGCTGCCACAGCTGATTAGCTGGAATGGCTCAGGCTTTGATATTCCGGTGCTTATTTATCGCGCGATGCAGTATGACTTATCCGCGCCGTGGTTATTTGAAGAAGGCGAGCGTATCAAAAACATGCGCTTTGATAATTACGTCAATCGTTTCCACAGTCGCCATCTTGATTTGATGGACAGGTTTAGCCAATACGGTGCCAGCCGCCGCGAAGCCATGGATGTGGTTGCTAGTCTTTATGGCTTGCCCGGTAAAACCGATGTCGATGGCAGTATGGTTGGTGAGCTAGTTAGTAATGGTGCTTGGCAAACGCTGTCAATATATTGCGAATCTGATGTGATGAATACTTGGCTAATATATTTGCGCTGGTTACGGTTGACCGGTCAGTTATCCGCGCCAGATTTTGATGCGTGGCAGCAGCAAAGCCGTGATTATTTGGCACAATATACCCAAGCAGATGGCAGTCCACGCCATCATGAATTTATTGCCGATTGGTCATCTGCGCCTGCACCATAGCAGACATTTTTATCTAACGGCTGTCTTCATAGAAGCTTCTTTATAAGAACGTTTTTATAGAAATGACGTTTTAACAACTAACGGCTCACCCTCATTTATCGTTATTTATCATTTATTACTTACTATTTATTATTAAGGCAGGTTTATGCAGCCCACCGACTCAAAAGACTCTACCAACTTAAACGCCAACCAACAGCCTAACGAGACTCAGACCATTACTATACCGCCAAGCAAAAAAAAATCTAAGCCCTCATCAAAAACCCGTCGCCGTTTAAAGGATGCCGAGCCGCTACCTTTTAATATCGATGGCCTGTCACATGATGGTCGCGGCGTTGCAGTATATGGCAATGGCTTTGGTGAAACCGACGGTCATATCGAAGACAAACATGGCAAAAAGATTTTTGTCAGCTTTGCATTACCAGGTGAAAGCGCCTTAGTCAAAATCACCAATAGCCGTACCAGTTTTGAAGAAGGTGATGCGGTGAGCATTACTGCCAATCCAAATCCTGAGCGCGCTGTACCGCCCTGCCCGCATTTTGGCGTTTGCGGTGGCTGTAATCTACAACATTGGCAGCCAGAAGGTCAAATCAACTTTAAGCAATCTGTACTTGCTGAGATGCTTATCCATCAGGCCAATGTCGAACCGGATCATTGGCTCGCGCCAGTGGTTGGCGATCGCTTAGGTTACCGTACCAAAGCACGACTCGGCGTCCGTTATGTCGCCAAAAAAGAAACCGCCTTGGTTGGTTTCCGTGAGCGCTCAAGTAACTTTTTAGCGGAGTTAAATGAGTGTCATATCTTAGATCCGCGTATTGGTTTTGAGATTGAAAATTTAAAAGCACTCATCAGCACCCTAGAGAGCCGTGACAAGATTGCTCAGCTTGAGCTAGCCATGGGCGAAGCAATGCCAGAGCTACCCGATGGCAATCAGCCGGTAGCGCTTATTGTGCGTAATTTAGCGCCATTATCAGATGCCGATATTGAGAAATTAAAAACGTTCTTTGCGGCGCGCAATTGGCAGTTATATTTACAGTCAAAAGGCGCCGATAGCATTCAGCGTATTGCCTTGACTGAACATGATGACATGAGTGAGCAGTTTGGGCGCTTATATTATCAATTACCAGAGTATGATTTGACCTTTGAGTTTATCCCAACGGACTTTACTCAGGTCAATTTATCGGTCAATCGTCAAATGACCAAACTTGCTTGCGACTTGCTAGACTTAAAAGCAGGCGAGCGCGTGCTAGATTTATTCAGTGGTTTGGGCAACTTCAGCTTACCACTTGCGCGTTTAGTCGGCGAAACTGGCTCGGTGGTTGGTGTCGAAGGCAGTGAAGCCATGACTGCCCGTGCTGCCGATAATGCGCGTCGCAATGGCATTAATAATACTGAGTTTTATAGCCAAGATTTAACCCAAGATTGCACCGATAAACCTTGGGCGAATCAAGGCTTTGATGCGTTATTGATTGACCCACCGCGTTCAGGCGCATGGGAAATTATGCAGTATCTGCCGAAGTTTAATGCCGAACGCATTGTTTATGTATCCTGTAACCCCGCTACCCTTGCGCGTGATACCAAAGCCTTGTTAGAGCAAGGTTATCGCTTAACGCATGCGGGCGTGATGGATATGTTCTGTCATACAGGTCACGTCGAGTCAATCGCGCGTTTTGAGAAAATCCCAGCTTAGTATTAATTTTAATAATACCAATATTAACGCATGGTTTTTTTGAATATGACATTTTTTAGCATAACGTTTGCAAGAATCATAAAGCTCATTTTTAACCGCATTGCTTTATGCAAAAAAGGATTAAGCGATAAGGTTAATAAGGCGTTATGTTATCGAAACCGACACGATCATTACAGAGCCTTGCTTGATTTGTCATTTTAAAATGAGATAATAATAACCAATATACTGAAGCTTTCTTAATCAAGATATGATGAGTGCCCTTACTCATCGCTTTATATATTATTTATCTCTATCATTTTATAGCTGCTAAAAAAGGATTTTTTAGCGGCTGAATTGATTTATAGCTAACCGCTTACTTATCGAAAATTTATATTTTTCTAAATATATATCTTTCTAAGTAACTATGCTTTTAATCAATTCTGAATAGCTAAGAGGAGTGGGCTATGGTAAAAATTCGTGAAGGATTACCGCTGGTAGATGGACAAACCACGCAAGCCGATAGCGCAACATTGGCAGCACAACTGGTCGCAAGTCAGCGTTCTCATCAGTCTGCCAATAGCTATGCCCAAATTCCACACGATATCAAATACCAGCTGTCTACCCATAAGCTACACACTACCTTTGATCGCTCTGCTCAGTATGCTTATCACAGTCATGACCCCAACCTCAAAGATGAGTATTTAGACAATCAACTGCTTGATGATACGCATGCGCTTTCAGCAAAAGAGCTAGAAGAGATTGATTTAGACCAAATAAATATCGACGTGCCTACTTGGCTTGATAATGTCGCCAAGCGTATCGGTCAAGAATCTGTACCCAATCTTGCCGCTGCTTGCGAGTTTATCCGCAGTCACATGAATACCAGTGAATCTGAACGCTCAGGCGCTTACGTCACCGGTATTGCGATGACCGATATCCTAACCTACCTGTATCAAGATGAAAATGCGCTCGTCGCAGCGATGCTTTATCGTAGCGCCCGTAAATCGATTATTAGCTTAGCGGAAATTGAAAAAAAATTCGGTGCGGATATCTCAACCTTAGTTAAAGATACATTGGCGATGGGTAAACTGTCGGAGATTATCGAAAGCAATAAGCGCTTAGAAGACCATTTCGTCAATAATCAACGTGACCAGCTATCCAACATTTATAGCATGCTCATCTCTGTTACCAATGATGTCCGCGTCGTGCTGATTAAATTGGCGGAGCGTACTTTTGCCATGCGTGAACTGACCTTTTCTAGTGAAGAGCGGCAACATCGAGTCGCGCGCGAGGTCATGACTATTTATGCACCATTAGCTCATAGGCTCGGTATTGCCCAATTAAAATGGGAGCTTGAAGACTTAGCGTTTCGCTATCTTGCGCCTGAGCGTTATAAAGAAATTGCCAAATTACTATCAGAAAAGCGTAGCGAACGTGAGTCCTATATTCAGCGCGTACAAGATAAGCTTAATGCAGCCTTAGCCGAAGCTGGTATTGAGGGTGAGGTTTCAGGACGCGTGAAGCACATCTATTCTATTTACCGGAAAATGAAGCTCAAAGGTTTATCTTTTGATCAGCTTTATGATATTCGCGCGCTGCGCGTACTGGTCAATAGTCCTTCAGATTGCTATCACGTTTTAGGCTTGGTGCACGGTTTATGGCGCTACATTCCTGAGCAATTCGACGACTATATTACCAATCCTAAATCTAATGGTTATCGCTCGCTACATACCGCCGTTATTGCTGAGAATAAATCGCTAGAAGTTCAGATACGCACCCAAGAAATGCACTTTGAAGCAGAGCTTGGCATGTGCGCGCACGTCAATTATAAAGAAGGTTTGAAGAATAAAAAGGATAATTACCTTAACCAAAGAATCAGCTCACTACGGCAACTGCTTTCTATCAATAATGAGACGCGCAATCAACCGCGCTCAACATTATTAACAGGCGAAGAGCTAGAAGAAATCGAGTTTGACGAAGAAGAGCAACTGGTTGATTTTGATGAGCTTGAGCGTATTTATATTTTTAGTCGTGATGGCGATATCACTGAGCTGCCCAAAGGTGCGACGGTACTGGATTTTGCCTATTATGTGCATACGCAAGTCGGTAACCGTGCGCAAGCGGCGCGTGTCAATCAGCGCTATGTGCCGCTGACTTATCAGTTAAAGACGGGCGAACAAGTCGAAATTATCACCAAAGCATCGCGCGAACCTAACCGTGATTGGTTGGTCGCCTCGCTCGGTTATATTCATACCAACCGCGCGCGCTCAAAACTGCGCCAATGGTTTAACAAGCAGGACCGTGATAAAAATATTGAGATAGGTCGCCAAATGCTCAGTAAAGAGCTTGAGCGTTTATCGGTGCATCCAAACAGTATCGATTTAAACGACTATACGCAGCATTTTAATGTTAATAATACTGATGATATCGTGGTCGGTTTGGTAACTGGCGACATTGGTCTCAATCAGCTTACCAGTCATATTTCTCGTCAATTGCATCTAGAGCCTGAAAAACCTGAAGAAGATTTTGCCCCTACTATTAATGCAAAAGACGCAGGAAAACTTGATGCTTATAAAATCCATATCGATGGCTTGGACAATATCGAGATTAACCTAGCGGGCTGCTGCCATCCTGTCCACGGTGAGCCCATCGCCGGCTACATTACTTTGTCGCGTGGCGTTAGCGTACACAATCGTGGTTGCCCCGAATATTTGCGCTTGATTGAAAATGACCCAGCACGTGAAATTGACGCCGCTTGGACAGTTAAAGCTGGGCGTTATCAACCGGTAGATATTCATATAGAAGCGTATGATAGACGTGGGCTACTGCGTGATTTGACCCAGATCATTGATAAAGAAAACGTTAATATTCGCCAAGTTGAAACGCTGAGTAATGATGATAACATCGCTTTTTTAAAGTTTCATATTGAAGTTTCAGGGCTTGCACATTTATCTAAGCTGCTTGCTAAGCTTGAGCAGCAGCACGGCATCTTACACGCTCGCCGCGCCGTTGTTTGATACATTTTTGACACTGCAACCATTAAAACTATTCTCTCATACCGTTAATCCATAATCATAATAGAGTGTTGATAAAAAATACTATGCCTGAGTTGCCTGAAGTAGAAACCACTAAAACCAGTCTCAACCCCTTATTAGGTCAACAAGTGGTCGATGTCAAAGTTTTCCAACCCAAACTACGCTGGTCAATGCCTGATGATTTAAACCAACTGATTAATTATATTTTGGATAGCGTCGAGCGCCGAGCAAAGTACTTGATATTGAATTTTATACCGATCATTTCTGCCAATAATAGCACTCCTATTCAGCCTAATGCTTTGGCACCGCGCCAACTGTTGATTCATTTGGGTATGTCAGGTAGCTTGCAGCAGCACAGCTATGGCACTGATAAACGTAAACACGACCATTTGGTGGTGACATTCAGCGGCGCTGATGACACCCAAACACAGTTGCATTACTATGACCCAAGGCGCTTTGGCTCGGTGTTATGGTTTGATGATTATGGTCATAAGCTATTAGATCATTTAGGTCCTGAACCCCTATCAGAAGCATTTACCGCTGATTATTTATATCATTTAATTCAGCGCTCAGATGACCCAAATCAAAATTCTGATAATGCTTTAACCAATAATGTCAGCACCACGACAGCTAATGCGCGTAAAGCCAATACTATCAAACAGCCTATCAAGCGCGCTATAAAATCAGTCATTATGGAACAGCAAATCGTCGTCGGTGTTGGTAATATTTACGCTACTGAAAGCCTTTATTTATCAGGCATCTATCCAGCAACGCCCGCTCATAAAGTTTCATACGAGCAAATAATGACCTTGGTTGAACATATCAAAGCAATTCTAAAAAAAGCGATAACGCTAGGTGGCTCCACATTACGCGATTTTACCGTCGCCAGCGGTCAAACCGGTTATTTTCAACAAACCTTAAATGTCTATGGCAGACAAGGCAAAACTTGTCCACATTGCGGCACAGCATTAGAAAACATCAAGCTTAATGGACGGGCTAGCGTTTTTTGTCCTGATTGTCAGCCTATTAATATTAACTAATCAATGGTCAATATCAATAAGCTATAAAAGGTTAAGACGATAATCTTAATATGGTTATTCTAGTCACGTATCTGATATCTAGGATTCTTCATAAATTTCTTTATAATTAAGAGCTGTTCTAGATAAGCAAAATAGTCTAGAGTAACTCCTATAATTATCTATATTGAGAAATATCCTGCTAATACCAATATAGTGCGCATTTTTGTTGCTTATTAGCTGACATCTTGCTTTAATAGCGCTAATATTTACATAAATAGTGCAAAGCGTTTATTTATCTGTAATAATAAAAAATACCTATCGTTGTCGCCTTGTTCTATAGAGAAATTGTCTCTGTATGCAAATAGCAGCAGCTATTAATCATACTACTTATGAGTTTTAGGATATTATTATGAGTGCTCCAACTAAACTAAAACGTACCGCTAAATATAAGCTACTGACCATAATGACAAGCGTAAGCTTAATTTGTGCTAGCATACAACCGGCTTTAGCAGCGATAGAAATCGATGAGACTGATTTTGGTCCCTCTTATGAGACTATGGCAGTCGATACGATTGTCGGTAAGCCATTACAATTAGTAGCCGCTGTAGCAGGCACAGCAGCGTATCTTGTAAGTCTGCCTTTCTCACTTATCGGTGGTAATGCTGATCAAGCACAGCAGAAGTTATTCGTTGAGCCATGGGATGCGATGGGACGCTGCTTAGGTTGCACCGTTGCTGAAGATAATTTTTACAAATCACAAGTCATTGATAATAATGTCGTGCGTATCGTAGTCGATGGGCCTTCGGAAATCCTGATTAATACCAATGACTATGTGGTAGTTAAGCCATAAGTTATACGCTTCAAGCTTATCAATCGACAATAAAAAAGGCTAACTTATCGTTAGCCTTTTTTGATTCTGGTAAGCAAATTATATGACTTTATTTCGTCATGTGAGTATTGCTCAGCTTTGCGCTAATCTCACGCAGTAATTGCACCTCTTCTGACGGCTCTGCTACGGCTTCTTCCACCTCATCTTCACGGCGTAATCTATTAACCATTTTGACCATCATAAAGATGATAAACGCCAAAATCAGGAAGTTGATCAACACCGTGATAAAACTACCATAAGCCAACACCGGCACACCTGCTGCCTTGAGTGCATCATAAGTCATCGCAACGCCTTCGGGTGCATCTCCTAGTATAAAAAACATATTTTTAAAGTTAATTTCGCCGCCAGCAATAAAAGCGACGATTGGCATGATAATGTCTTCAACTAAAGAAGTCGTGATAGTCGCAAAAGCGCCACCAATGATGACACCGACTGCTAAGTCCATCACGTTACCTTTTAAAGCAAATTCCTTGAACTCAGATACCATACTCATAATGTCACTCCTTGAAGGTTTTACCTATGGTCAGGTAAATAATTAAATGGTTATTGTTACTTAAGGATAATACAATTTATTCTAAATAGTACAGTTAGATTGATTATCTTTTCTATTATATAAAAAGACAGACACAAAAAAAAGCAATATAAAGTGAACCATATTCAGCTCACTTCATACTGCCAATTATATCTCTCAATGCTAATAAACAATAACCAGCATTGCGTGCTTCTTTAATAATAATATAAATTACGAAGTAATTTACATATCGATATTATGCACCTTTCTTACGACCAAAACGCTTACGCTCACTTTCAGTCAAGTAACGCTTACGCAGACGGATAGATTTTGGTGTTACTTCAACCAGCTCGTCATCTTGAATGAATTCAAGCGCCTGCTCAAGAGTGAACTTAATCGCAGGCGTTAGAGTCAACGCTTCGTCAGTACCACTAGCACGAACGTTGGTCAACTGTTTGGCGGTTGTTGGGTTAACGGCCATATCATCGTTACGTGAGTTTAAACCAACAATCATACCTTCATAAACTTCAAGCTGTGGCTCAGCAAACATCTTGCCGCGCTTTTGTAGGTTAAATAGTGCGAAGCCTAAGCAAACGCCTTTGGTCATAGAAACAAGTACACCATTAGAGCGAGCACCGACATCACCAATTTTTTGTGGACCGTAATGCGAGAAGCTTGACGTTAGGATACCTGTTCCTGAAGTCAATGTTAAAAACTCAGAACGGAAACCAATCAAACCACGAGCTGGCATGGTTGCTTCAATACGCATACGACCTTTACTATCAAGCTCCATGTTAGTCATCTCGCCTTTACGCAAGCCAACCTGTTCCATGATTGAACCTTGATGCTGCTCTTCAATATCAAAGACTACATTTTCATACGGCTCTTGTAGCTTACCATCAACTTCTTTAACAATAACTTCTGGACGCGACACACCAAGCTCATATCCTTCACGGCGCATGTTTTCAATCAATACAGACAGATGTAGCTCACCACGACCTGATACTTTAAATTTATCAGGAGATTCTGTGTCTTCTACACGTAGCGCAACGTTATGAATCAATTCACGCTCAAGACGCTCACGAATGTTGCGTGAAGTAACAAACTTACCTTCACGACCAGCAAATGGAGAGTTATTCACTTGGAAAGTCATAGATACGGTTGGTTCGTCAACCGTTAACGGTGGCAAAGCTTCAACATGATTAGGATCACAGATGGTATCTGAGATATTAAGCGCGTCAACACCAGTAATACAGACAATATCACCTGCTTGTGCATCATCTACTTCAATACGATCAAGACCATGATAACCCATAATCTTCAATATACGACCGTTACGTGTTTCGCCGTCTTTATCGATGACAGTTACTTGCGTATTCGTAGATATGCGACCACGTTGAATACGACCAATACCGATAACACCTACAAAGCTATTATAATCGATACTTGATATTTGCATACGGAACGGAGCATCAGCATCAACCTGTGGTGGCTGTACGACATCAACAATAGTTTTGAACAGTGGTGTCATGTCATCAGCTAAGTTATCAGCTTCTAAACCGGCAATACCATTCAATGCTGAGGCGTAAACAACTGGGAAATCTAATTGCTCATCAGTAGCGCCTAAGTTGTCAAACAAATCAAAAATTTGATCCATTACCCAATCAGGACGTGAACCAGGACGGTCGATTTTGTTAATAACAACAATCGGCTTCAGGCCTTGCTCAAATGCTTTTTGAGTCACGAAACGGGTTTGTGGCATTGGGCCATCAACACCGTCAACGACTAATAGTACACAGTCAACCATTGACATGACACGCTCAACTTCACCGCCAAAATCGGCGTGACCAGGGGTGTCGACAATATTAATACGATACTCAGTGCCATCAGTATCATCTGTCCAGCGGATAGCAGTATTCTTCGCTAAGATGGTAATACCACGCTCTTGCTCAATATCACCTGAATCCATTGCACGCTCAGCAATGTTTGCACGATCGCCAAAAGTACCAGATTGATGTAATAGCTTGTCAACCAAAGTGGTTTTACCGTGGTCAACGTGGGCAATAATTGCAATGTTACGCAGGTGTTTGATATCGTTCGCCATATAAAATGCTCGTTTTGTCTTAAAAAAATGCAGTAGCAGTAAGCGCCGCTGGATAAACTGTTAACATCAACCAGATAGACATGATTGGGTTAGGATTAAATAACTGTACAATACGTACAGCGATTTAATATTAACGAAATCAAATACCTATGCTGATAAATCCATCGTACAGATAGCTATGCTAATGTACACCTTGTCAATTTACAAAGTGTTTGGGTCGCTAGTATAACATTATTGCATCATAAATTTATGCAATAACTTAATTTTCTCACTGCCTAAATAAAAAAAAGCCACCCAAAGGATGACTTTTTTTGTAATTAGTTACTTTATAAGATAATTAGCAGCTATTACTTATTGAACAACCATATCTTTAGTTTGTTCAACAGTCATGGTTTTGTCACCAGTGATGATGGCATATACACGACGGTTCATAGCGCGACCTTCTTCAGTATTGTTATCAGCGATTGGTTGGTCATAACCATAACCAACTGTTGATAGACGGTTTGGAGCAATACCAAATTCGTTAGTCAACATAGATTTCACTGCAACAGCACGGGCTTCAGATAGACGTTGGTTATAACGAGCTGAAGGACCAGTTTTAGAAGCATGACCTTCTACACGTGCTGTAGAGTTAGGATACTCACGCATCTTCTCTGCTACTTTAGCGATTTCTGGTTTGTATTGGTTTTTGATAGCTGATTTATCGTTATCAAAGAATACACGTAGTTCCATTTTTAGCTCATCAGTAATGTCTACTGGTACTGGGCAACCGCGCTCATCAACCACTACGTTCATTGGAGTGCCTGGGCATGCATCGATGCTATCAGGTACGCCATCACCGTCAGAATCAAGGTCAGATTCAACAACAACGATTGGAGCATTATCAACTAATGGCTCTTGCATTGGTGGAACAGCAACAGTAGGAGCTAAGTGACCGCCTAATACGACTTCTAAACCAGCTAAAGCCATACCTTCCCACCAGTTTTGGTCAAAGTTATGAATCGCACGACCTTCACCACGTAGGCTTAATGCATCGTTAATACGATACATAGCACCTAAACCTAGGTTACCGATTGTATCTTTGGTACCTGATACCATATTGCCGCTAGCATCTTCGATTTTAAGTTTAGATTGACCAGCACCAATCAATGCATAAGGTTTAAATGCACTGTCTGTATAGCCACTGAATTCTTCAAAACCGATTAAGAAGTTACCAGAAATCATTTCTTGTTCGGCGTCTGAATCGTATGCTGCACCTCTGTTGCTTATAGCATCAGTATTAGATACACCATACTCTACTTGAAACTGAGTAGAAGGAGTTAGCTCGATACCTAGTGCTGCACCAGTATATAAGCCGTTCTCTACATAGTAGTTTTCTGCAGAATCACCATAGTTTGCTAACAGGTCGCGTTGGTCTTCACCATCTTCTGTCCAATGATAACCAAGTAATAGTGGACTGATAGTAACACCAGCATTTGCTGCTAGTGGAGCCGCTGTAATGGCAAACAATGCCAAAGCAATTTTATTTAATTTCATGAACTTCCTCCAAAGGATAATTTTAGTAATGCGTTAAGCAAAACTGCATCTCAAAATGTCTAAAAACAGACATCTTTTACAAATCTTAAGTTACAAAGCAAAACCAATTAAGGAGTAGCTTAGCGATTATCAACTCAGTTTACAACTTTTTTCGTTAACCAGCTACACATTATTACACGATAATGTCATAACCAAAACACATTAGTCAGCTCAACTTACCGATAACTAACACACTTTACACTTTTTATCTTTTGTATGTTAGGTCGCAATAGATGATGAAACGAATCATACCTATTGTTTGAGCCTATTTTAATACAAATCTATGGTTTTCTCTATTGATAAAACTGCTCATTCACGAATTGAAACATTATTTGACACTAGATATATATTTAGTTTATATTTAATTAGCAAACATTATTTCATTTTTTATTTGAGTACTTGGATTTCTACTAAATTCTATATATAGCCATATAAAGCTAAGAGGTTCGTTACTTTATTAATCCTCATGTTCAACGTTGGTGGTAAAAACTTTGGCAGTGAATTCAGCTCCCTTTATAAGTTTTTTTCTATATCGCCATACCTCTTATATAGGCAACAGTCCATCATGATTGAATTATATAAAGTATTCGCAGATAAACAAAGACATCTTCGACTACATAATGAATATGGCTTTAATTTAGTAGAATTAATCGTTACAGTCGCCGTTTTAGCTATCATAGCAATAATTGCGATCCCTTATATCCTAGAGCAATTAGCTCGTATGGAAGCGAAACGTATTGAGGGACAAATCGAGAGTACTCTAGCGTTAGCTAAAGCTGAAAGTTATATCAGGAGACAAGACTTACTGGTTTGCTTGTCTAATAATGGCGGTATCTGTGATAGAAACAGTTATAAGAAGCTATTATTATTTTTAGACAAGAACAATAATAAGAACTTCGATTTAGGAGTTGATGACCTACTAGAAGAACAGGCCTTAGAGCCTAAATACAGTACCTTGTATTTACGGGTAGGAAATAATCGTCATTATACTAAATTTTGGGGCGATAGCGGTAAACCGCGCGGTCATTTCGGACATTTTAAATACTGTCCAACCTCAACCTACAATCACACCATGTATCAAATATCATTTAGCCAAATCGGTCTCGTTACTTATAAGCCTAACGAAAGCCACCCTACTGACTGCGGGCAATAGAGAACCATGATAAGGTTAAATAATCAAGCACTTTGATGCATAGCATTCTTCATCATGACAACCGCCTGCTCTAATCCGAAAAAAACAGCATCGGCAATAAGGGAATGTCCGATATTTAGCTCATATATCCCGTCAATTTGGGCAATCGCCTTAACATTGTTGCGCGTGAGACCATGACCCGCATTAATTAGAAGGTTCTCATTAGCAAGTTGCGCTATCTGCACTGCCTTCTTAATCCGCATAAGTTCAGCGCTCATCTTATCGACGTTACCGGCTAAGCATGCTTCAGCATAAGCACCTGTATGTAATTCAATCGCATCTGCAGCACAGGTCACCGCTGCAGCAATCTGCTTATCTTCTGGATCAATAAATAAAGAAACTTTAATACCGACTGCTTGTAACTTGCCGATATAATCCGTCAACCAAGATATCTGACCCGCAACGTCAAGACCGCCTTCGGTAGTTAATTCGGCGCGCTTTTCAGGCACTAAGCATACCCAAAATGGTTTAACCTTACGAGCAATCTCAAGCATCTCAGTCGTTGCAGCCATCTCTAGGTTCATTCTTGTGGTCAGCTGCTCACCAATCTCATATACATCGGCATCTTGAATATGGCGACGGTCTTCACGCAAATGAATCGTGATACCATCTGCTCCCGCTTGTTCACATAAAAGAGCCGCTGCCAATGGGCTTGGATAGCTGACACCGCGTGCTTGGCGTAAAGTAGCTACATGGTCAATATTTACCCCTAATAGAGGTTTTTTTAAGCTGCTCTCCAAGTTTTCCGTTAAGTTAGCTGCCTGTACTACCGTTGTGTTAGTCATAAAAAATCCTTTCAATAATATCCAGATTATTTACTGCGTATTACTTTATAAAGCCTTTATAAACCCTAGGATTGATAGCGCTGTTGCTGTTGCCAAAGCAAACGACTTTGTAATGGCTGGTAATCAAGCAGATGATCAATGAGTTGGCGATGCAAACGCGACCAAGTATTGAGAGTAACAGTCGATATGCCTTGCTGTACCATCATTAAAACCTCAGTACCTTTAAAAACAGTTTGTGCTGTCAGATTTTCGCTATCATTGTTATAAATAATCGGTACCAAGCCCACATCAGGTAAGAAGCGATAAGCGCAGTCGGACTCAATAGGCTGATCAAGGCTGTCATGTTTTAGCGTTAAAGCAAAGCCCAATTCATTAAATAGATAGGTCTCAAACTGGCGCAAACACAAACGCAACTCATCAGCAGTTAAAGGCTGCTTAAGCTGCTGTAGACTGTTTTGATAATGTTGCCATAATACCGGCATAGGATCTTCAGTAGCTAATAGCCGCCACAATATCTCATTCAAGTAAAGGGCAGCGTACTGATGTTGTCCGCTGATACTTTCATGATGGAGCGCCTCTGATAAATTAGCGTTCTCATCTTTTTGTTCTAGAAGCGTTTGAATGGCATTTAACGGCGCAATATTAATCTGACTGAATGTTTTTAAATCGCGTTTACCAGTTGCAAAAAGTTGCAGTGGCATAAAGAGCGGCGCGCCTTTTTTGCCAACCCCATGAATCACTCCATGTTGCTGAGAAAATAAATAGTATAAGGCACGTTTTTCTTGGTAAGGACGCTGATGTAATAAATAACCGATTAACGCTTCGTTACGCATTGATTATTACCTCAGCAATGATGATATGAACGCATGGCGATATAAATGCCTGATCACCATGCTATTTCTTTTAAGTCACTATTAATATCCCAAACTGGTTAACGCGCGCTCATCATCAGACCAGCCACGTTTCACTTTCACCCACAGTGTCAACATGATTTTCTTATCAAACAGCTGTTCCATGTCTTTACGTGCATCCATGCCCACTTGTTTGATACGCTGACCTTTATCACCAATAACGATCGCCTTTTGCCCACTGCGTTCGACATAAATGGTCGCATCGATGAAGGTACAAGCCTTACGGGGACGACCAGTTTTTGGATCTATATGCGCGGCCTCGTCTTTAAAGCCATCAATCTGTACGGTTAAATCGTATGGCACTTCATCACCCGCGCTACGCATGATTTTTTCACGAATAATTTCACTGGCTAAAAAGCGCTCTGAGCGATCCGTAATCTGCTCGGTATCATAGATAGGATCAGCGATTGGCAAATGTGAGGCAATCACTTCTTGCAAACGATCTAAGTTTTGATTCTTTAAAGCAGAAACAGGAACAATATCAGCAAAATCGAAACTGTCGTTAAAGGTTTCGATCAATGGCAATACGCTACCTTTATCTTTTAAAGTATCGGCTTTATTAATCACCAATACCACAGTTAAATTGGTATCGCCAAGCTTTTGTAAAACAAGCAAATCATCGTCGCGCCATTGGTCAGAATCAACGACAAACAAGACCAAATCAACATCTACCAAGGCAGAGACGGCCGCTTTATTCATACGCTCATTGATAGCACGTACTTCATTGCGATGAATACCTGGGGTATCGACGAACACCGCTTGCATCTCATCGTTAGATAAAATACCGTGAATACGATGGCGGGTCGTTTGTGGTTTACGCGAAGTGATAGACAACTTTTGACCCAGCAAGTGGTTCATTAAAGTTGATTTACCCACATTCGGGCGACCAACAATGGCCACATAACCCGTTTTAAAACCATCGGCCATATGTACATTATTATTGGGTGAAAAGAACTCTTCGATAGCCGTGTCATTTTCTAGCGCGTTATTCTCTAACGCAGTATCTTCTGTGTTATCAACATTTAGCTTAGCAGCATTTAATCTAGTATTGCCTAATTCAGCGTGGTTTTGTTCAACGTCATTTGCTTCAACATTATTTTGGGTTGAGCTAGTATTGGTGTTTTCGGTCATATTTTTGGCATTATCTTCATTATTTAATGGCAAGTCGTTGTGATTGCTCATGGGTTAATCCTATGGAGGTTGTCATCAGTCATGCCACTTATTAGTCGTTTGAAGGAAAGTGGCATAAATCTGATCATATTAAGAATATTTGGTATTTCGAATAATCGTTTATTGAAACAATCGAAAAATTAGTACTTAGAAAACTGAACATTTCAATAAATGGACTTTAAAAAAGCGCTGTAAAATACGTTTGAAAAATGAGCTATGAGCGTTTTTTAGGCTGACCTGGCAATTTATGCAATTGGTTAATCATTAGCTCTGCCGCTTTTTGCTCAGCGATACGGCGGCTTTCACCCGACTCGGTAATGTCAGGACAGTTGTTAATATTTACCTGACAGCGCACCACAAAAATTTGATGCGGGGCGTTGCCACGGGTTTCCATCAGCTCATAATGCGGCAAATCAAACTGCTTAGATTGCAACCATTCTTGTAAGCGGCTTTTGGCGTCTTTTAGCGCTTTTTGATCATTCACATTATCAATAAGGTCGCCGTACCAAGAAAGCACGCAGTCACGGGTGATATCCATGTCTTGGCTGTCTAGATAAATCGCCCCAATCAATGACTCTACGGCATCCGCTAAGATAGAAGCACGATTGCGCCCGCCACCTTTACGCTCACCAACGCCCAATATCAATTGGTTAGAAAGCTCTAGGTTTTGCGCAATAATAACCAGTGATTCTTGGCGGACTAAAGTTGCGCGCATCCGGGTCAAACGACCTTCGTTTTGCGTCGGATAACGATGATATAAAGCTTCACCGACTATCATACCTAGTAGCGCATCGCCCAAAAACTCTAAACGTTCATAGTTTTTCTTACTATCAAACGAGCGATGGGTGAGCGCCAACTTAGGCAAACTCAAATCATTAAACACATAACCCAACTTGCGCGTCAATATCGCTAAGCGTTGAATAAATTCTGAGCTAATAATAAGCGTGTCATCAGACATGCTACTTTTTTGGTGATTAGGAACCGCCTGAGGATACTGCGAAGTTGGTTTCATGCGTGGCTTGTGATTATCCCTTTTGTTGCATTTTTTTGCATTAATGAATATGGCTAACTTTTGGTGCGTTAGAATCTTTTAAATTTCTTAAAAAAGTAAATATCAATCATGAATATTCACTTTTCTATAATGTAGAGTACAGATTATTCGGCAGTAGTTGCATCAATATCGCCTTCGAAGCGATTAACGATATCGATATTACCAAAAAGATTATTGGTTACTGTATATTCCTTATGAATAGCAAGCTGACCTGTTTTTTTATCAGTAAAGGTAAAAACCTCTTCTGCTTTAGTATCATAATCAGCATTAATAGAAAGCTGCTTATTGACACGTTCAACAAACTGTTTAGCCGTTTCTTTATTAGCATTGGATTCTTTAAGCTGCGCACTTAACGTTTTAGTCAGCTGATAATCACCAATCTGCGCCGGTACGATAGCGACGATCAATTTAGCAGCCATACCCAAAACGATAATGATAAAAACGATACTAGTTACACTAGCACCGCGCTGCGAAGACAAACCAGATAATTGTTGCACCATAATACCTCTCAAAGGGTAATTTGCTTAAGTTGCTATAGGTAAACCGCCATACTATTAATATCATTGTTTAAAAATTGATATTAATAAGTCATTCAGCTGTTTATTAGATAGCCATAATATTAGCACAAACTATTATCGGTAAATCAATCTTTAGCGCAGCGATGATATCAATCAATACTGCCATTACGTTTAAAGGTTGGTAAATTAAGACCAGGCGGCTTATGCATCCAAATATAGACCGCTTTACCGGCTAAATTGTCATCAGGAACGAAGCCCCAAAAACGCCCATCAGCACTGCGATCGCGGTTATCACCCATCACAAAGTAGTGACCTTCTGGGACACTGATACGCCATTCTGTTCCTTCAGAGCTGACCACTTCTGGTGACTCTTGCTGTAAAAATGGCGCATATTGCGAACTATTCATATTAGGTAAGTAGCGCACCAAGTGTTTGTTGTCGCCTTGAGTCTCTTCGAAATACTGAGCCGCATTTTCTTCTTGTTGACCCATTTGTATAGCATTGTCTTCAGTCAAGACTTGCCCTGGTGCAACTTGTCCTGCTGGATATAACTGTGAGGTCAGTTCAGCATCGGCGTCAAAATTTACTGCTTTGGTAGGAACTGGTTTGTCATTAATCGCGAGCGTACCTTTGTTATAACTAACGCTATCACCCGGTAGACCAATGACGCGCTTGATATAATAAATACTTGGGTTTTCAGGGTAGCGAAAAACCACCACATCGCCATGTTCAGGCGCGCCTGTATCAAGTACTTTATTGTAAGTGAGCGGCAGACGCACACCGTAAGCGTATTTATTGACCGCGATAAAATCACCGGTATATAAAGTCGGCACCATAGATGATGAGGGAATATTAAACGGCTCAATCAAGAACGAGCGCACAATTAATACTACCGCCAACACT
This sequence comes from Janibacter sp. CoH_79_TC_3, assembly GCF_058197955.1. Lineage (NCBI taxonomy): Bacteria > Bacillati > Actinomycetota > Actinomycetes > Micrococcales > Intrasporangiaceae > Janibacter > Janibacter sp. CoH_79_TC_3. The sequence goes on along the minus strand of NZ_JBXWIV010000003.1, from coordinate 165,617 downwards.
GGGAAAAAGTCATACGCCCAGCGCACCAACAAACTCTCTTTACCGCGACCACGAGTTTTACGTTGTTTCAGCGTTAGCTTATCTAATAGCCAAATAATACCTAAACCAATGGTTAAGGGTACTAGAATCAAATTAAAATCAAAATCCATACTTATTTGCCTATTAGCGAGCTACTTATCTGCCAGTCTTTATTAATAAATGAGCTATTAAAAAAGATATTAAGACAGATGACGTTTGATAATTTATCGGTGATTTATTCAACTTGCAAAACGGCTAAGAAAGCTTCTTGTGGAATTTCCACATTACCGACTTGCTTCATACGTTTTTTACCGGCTTTCTGTTTTGAGAGCAGCTTTTTCTTACGCGAAACGTCACCGCCATAACACTTGGCTAGTACATCTTTACGCATGGCTTTCACCGTACTGCGGCCGATAATCTGGCTACCAATCGCGGCCTGAATCGCTACATCAAACATCTGACGCGGAATCAGCTCTTTCATTTTACCAACCAATGCATTACCACGATAGCGCGCTTGGTCTTGATGCACAATCATGGCTAACGCATCGACTTTCTCGCCATTAATCAGTACATCAACTTTGACCAATTTGTCTACTTGATAACGCTCAAAATTGTAATCCAGCGACGCAAATCCGCGCGATACGGACTTTAGACGGTCAAAGAAGTCCATGACCACCTCGCCCATCGGAATATCAAAAATCAGCTGCACTTGACGACCCATAAAGCGCATATCGACTTGGACTCCGCGGCGCTCGATGCAAAGTGTCATCACGTTACCCAAGTAATCTTGCGGTACTAAAATCTGACAGCGCGCAATCGGCTCACGGAACTCTTCGATATTATTTGGCTCAGGCAATCTTGATGGATTATCAACATAAATGACTTCGCCGTTCTTCTTTTCAATCTCATAGATAACCGATGGCGCAGTGGTGATTAAATCCAAGTCATATTCGCGCTCTAAGCGCTCTTGGATAATCTCCATGTGCAGCATACCTAAGAAGCCGCAGCGGAAACCAAAGCCAAGCGCATCGGAGGTATCAGGCTCAAAGAATAATGAGGCATCGTTGATCTGTAGTTTTTGCAGCGCTTCACGGAATTTTTCAAAATCGGTAGAGTCAACTGGGAACATGCCCGAATAAACTTGCGGGGTAATCTGTTTAAAACCGGGAATGCGATCAACGTCAGGGGTCTTGGAATGGGTAATTGTATCACCCACGGGAGCGCCTGCGATGTCTTTGATACCAGCAATGATAAAGCCAACTTCACCGGCTTCTAAAATCCCCGTATCTAGAGGCTTCGGCGTAAAGACACCAATCGAGCTGACCAAATGCGCTTCCTTGGTCGATAAGATATAAATTTTATCGCCTTTTTTGACCGTTCCTTCACGCACACGTACGAGCGAGACCACGCCTAAATAACTGTCAAACCATGAGTCGATAATCAATGCTTGTAGCGGCGCCTCACGATCGCCAGTTGGCGCAGGAATAAACTCGACCAAGGCTTCTAGCAGCTTATCGACGCCAAGACCAGATTTGGCTGATACACGTGGTGCATCAACGGCATCAATGCCAATGATGTCTTCAATTTCTTGAATCACACGCTCAGGCTCAACTTGTGGCAAGTCAATCTTATTTAAGACTGCCATCACCTCCAAGCCTTGATCTACTGCGGTATAGCAGTTGGCAACCGATTGCGCTTCTACGCCTTGCGCAGCATCAACGACCAATAGCGCGCCTTCACAAGCCGCTAGTGAGCGTGATACTTCGTAGGAGAAATCAACGTGACCAGGGGTATCAATAAAGTTGAGCTGATAACGCTCACCGTTAGGATGGTCGTAAAACAAGGTCACGGACTGGGCTTTAATAGTGATGCCGCGCTCACGCTCAATGTCCATAGAATCGAGGACCTGCGCCTGCATTTCACGATCTTGCAGCGCACCGCACATCTGAATAAAACGATCGGCAAGGGTCGACTTGCCATGATCAATGTGGGCAATAATAGAAAAGTTACGAATATTGGCTAATGCAGTCACAAAGCGCCTACTAAATAATGGAGGATTGAATAACGAAAATAAATGCTGTTAGATAGAATCAATAAAATACTTACTCATATTACGGTATCAGCCAATACGCCAATACTATCGTAATGAGTAAGTAAACTATCATATCTAAGGCAAAAGCTCATGGCGCTTGCTTATCACTACTGATTAACTCAATTGGTTAGTGATTAATACGCGCAGGCATGTGAGGGTATTCTAGCAGTTTTCCACTGTAAAGTAAGGCGATTTTATTAGCAAGATGTTGCGTGATACATGACGGCAATCAGCGGCTATTAAAATACAAAAAACTTTGCTCACTGAGAAGCTAGATAAAGCCGCTGAGCTAGACGCTACTTGGCAAAAATCAGGCAAAAAAAATGCCAATCACAGAATGATTGGCATTTTTTAATACTGCTAGTCTTACTATAAATGGTGGCGATGAAGAGACTTGAACTCTTGACCTCACGATTATGAGTCATGCGCTCTAACCAGCTGAGCTACATCGCCATTTAAGGCTCGGTATGATACCGATAGAGATGACTATCGTCAACCCCTAATTATCGTTTATTTGCAAAAAATAGGAATTTTATTCAAATTAATAGCAAATATGCATAATACTAACGATAAAAACGAACAATAAAAAAGTTGGTAGACCGATAAGCCGGGTTCTGTCGTGGACGATCATTCCTCTAGGCGTATCATCGCTGATACGCTCAAGCAACCTACCCGCATCGAACGCGGGCCGCGCCATGCCGATGCCTATTTGGTCTTGCTACGCGTGGAGTTTACCATGCCGTGAACTGTTGCCAGCCACGCGGTGCGCTCTTACCGCACCCTTTCACCCTTACCAATAATGTCTTGCGACACCAAAGGCGGTCTCCTCTCTGCTGCACTGGTCGTCAAGTTACCCTGCCCAGCCGTTAGCTGGCACGCTGCCCTATGTAGCCCGGACTTTCCTCCCCTGCTCATCTGTTGCCAGTGTGCAGCGGCGATCGCCTAGTCTACCAAGCGCGCTATTATAGCAAAACTAAAGGCTGCGTGGGAATGTCTTTTGTGCTTATTTTCATTTTCTACCAAATGATTTCAATCATGATCTAAATAAAGTTCAGCGGCAATATTAAATCATTGTCATTTTTCTGGTCTTTATCTTGGCATGGCAGCTGTAACCAATTGGCATTTGGATAGTTTTGCGCCAGATAGTTTTTTAAATAATCAATGCTGCTATTAGCAATCTCAGTATCGGTATTATCAGCAGTATCATGAATATGATTATAAATCACGCTATGCATCGTTAAACCGCGCGCTCGGATTGCTTCCAAGCTAAGCAAGGTATGATTAATGCTACCAAGCCGACCTGATGTGACTAAAATGACCGGATAACCTTGAGTCACAATATAATCTAAGGTCAATAGCTGCTCGGTTATGGGCACCAGCAATCCACCTGCGCCTTCTAATAGCACCACATCGTAGTTTGCTTGCAATTGCTGCGTAGATTTGGTGATTGTTTCAGGGTCTAAAACGGTGTTGGCAAGTTTCGCTGCCAAATGCGGCGACGCGGGTTTCTCATAGCGATAAGGGCAAGTAGTGTTATCAGTATCACAAGGCTGCATCCCCATCCCCATCAACTGACGATGAGTGACAATATCATCGGCAATATTCATTTCACCGTTATCTGGATTTATTGCGACACCAGTCTGCACCAATTTTTGGGTAATGACATTAACACCTTGTTGCATCAGGGCTTTTGCCATTATGCCAGTGGCATAGGTTTTGCCAATATCGGTATCAATACCAGAGATGAATAAAACGCTCATAGTAAAGCTCTGTTGGTCGTAGAAATTTGATCCAAGTACGAAGTGACGACGGTTATTAGCGCCTGACATAACGTCACCAACTCATTATCAGTAATGACATAAGGTGGCATAATATAGACCAATTTACCAAACGGTCGCACCCAAATGCCATTGTCAATTAATAATGATTGGAAAACCGGCATATCAACGGCTGCCTCTAATTCAATGACGGCCACTGCGCCTAAACAACGTACCTCTTTAACGCCAGCTAACGTCGCTGCAGGCGCAAGCTGTTGTTCCATCACGGCTTGCATATTTGCTGTGCGGACTTCGATATCGTAGGACAGAATTAAATCAATCGAGGCACAAGCAACGGCACATGCTAGCGGATTGCCCATGAAGGTTGGACCATGCATCAATGCCGGATAATTACTTTGGCTAATGGTATCAGCAATCGTACGCGTACATAATGTCGCTGCAAAAGTCATATAGCCGCCCGTCAGCGCCTTTCCAATGGTCATGATATCAGGGCTAATATTGGCATGTTGACAAGCAAATAACTTGCCACTACGCCCAAAACCAGTAGCGATTTCATCCGCAATGAGCAGCACGTCATGCTCATCACACAATTGGCGCAACAGTCGTAGATATTCCGGACTATAAAAGCGCATCCCACCTGCGCCTTGAATAATCGGCTCAATGATAAATCCGGCAAGCTGATGGCTATGTTTAGCAAAAAATGCGGTTAATTCATCACACGTAGTTTGAGTTAGCTGACGCTCAAATCCTAACGGCGGTGCAGGCACAAAATGCTGCAAAGGTAATTGCTTACCATAAAGGCTATGCATGCCAGCAAGCGGATCGCAAACACTCATCGCGTGCCAGGTATCGCCATAATAACCAGAATGCGTTGAGGCAAACTGACATTTTTGCGGACGCTTAGCGGCAATTTGATATTGCAGTGCCATTTTTAGTGCCACTTCTACCGCGATACTGCCACTGTCAGCATAAAATATCGCATCGAGTCCAGCAGGTACAATAGCTAGCAGCTTTTTGCCTAAATTTATCGCTGGCTGATGGGTCAAACCACCAAACATCACATGGGCCATCTTACCCAACTGTTCTATCATCGCCGCATTGAGCACTGGATGATTATAGCCATGCACACTCGCCCACCATGACGACATACCGTCAATCAGGCGCGTGCCATCTTCAGTAAATATATAAATACCTTCGGCATGGTCAATCACGATATTTGGATAGGTGGGCGGCAAACTGGCATAAGGATGCCAAAGGTGCTGCTGGTCGAAGTCGTTTGTTGAGGAATTACTCGTTGAGAGGTTGGATATTGTCATGTTTTATTGACCAGTGATACGCTTATATTTTGACATCAAATCACTTTGGGTTTCGACGTGGTTTGGGTCATGCGGAATACAGTCGACAGGACAGATGACCACGCATTGTGGCTCATCGAAATGACCGACGCATTCGGTACATAAATCAGGGTCGATGACATAAATATCGTCGCCTTCTGAGATGGCTTCATTGGGACAAGCAGGCTCGCACACATCACAATTGATGCATTCGTCGGTAATTAATAACGCCATAAACTGCTCCTTATTTGCTAGCAGTTGATAATAAATGAGTACGTCTGTTGTTTATTATTCCACTTAATATTGAACAATCAGCCTATATTTAAAGCTTAACTTACTAATCGTTTAACTAAATTTAGCGACTGAGTTTTTGTATAAAGGCTTCTGAGACGCACGGTGGCACAAACTTGGTCACATCACCGCCAAGTTTGGCAATCTCACGAATCATCGTCGATGAGATAAACGAGTAATTTTGTGACGGGGTTAAAAATACCGCTTCAAAGTTTTCATCAAGCTCGCGGTTCATATTGGCAAGCTGAAATTCGTATTCAAAGTCTGACATGGCACGCAAACCACGCAAGACTGCGGTGGCGTTTTTTTCGCGCATAAAGTCAACTAGCAAACCTTCAAAGCCAATCACCGACACTTGCGGTAAATCAGCAAATACCGTTTCGACCAAGGCAACACGCTCCTCGAAGTCGAACAATGGCTTTTTATGATGACCTGAGGCGACAGCAATGACCACCTCATCGAACAGTTTCGTTGCGCGTTTAACCAAGTCTACATGACCATTGGTAATGGGATCAAAGGTACCCGGGTATAAAATTTTAGTATGCAATTTTGAAGAAGTAGCAGAAGGGCTCATAACAGGGCTAATATGGTTAATGATAATGACTCATATGCTAGCAAATTTTACTCGAACTTAATACTTATCTGCTACATTTGTCCTAACAGCCGATTTACCTTTTCGCTGTGTGCTTTGCTACAATAGTCGGTTCGACTCATCCCTTTTGCCATGCTTGATTTGCCATGCTTGATATGACAAACCAGCATGACAAAAAACTCTCTATATTTGAGGGTTAGGATGAGGAACAGTTAGACTGGGACAGTTTATACAAACAATGTATATTGCAGTCCTTATGGAGAAATTATGTCAAAAAAATCAAAAAAACCGGAAAATCAAATCTGTGCCAATAAAAAAGCTCGTCACGAGTATTTTATTGAAGAGACGTTTGAGGCAGGTCTATCGTTACAAGGTTGGGAAGTTAAGGCTATTCGTGCCGGAAAAATGACCATTACCGAAGCGTATATTATTTTTCGTAATAATGAGGCGTTTATTTTTGGCGCGCATATTCAGCCACTGCTCTCAAGCTCAACCCATGTCAGTCCTGATAGCATTCGTACGCGTAAGCTGCTGCTCAATCGCCGAGAAATCGAAAAACTCATGGGCGCGGTCAATCAAAAAGGCTATGCTTGCGTGCCGTTATCTTGCTATTGGAAAAACTCTTTGGTGAAATGCCAAATTGCTTTAGCGCTAGGCAAAAAACAGCATGATAAACGTAAAACCCTTAAAGACCGCGACTGGGAACGTGATAAGCAGCGCGGCTTTAAAAATGCCGACTAAATTGATTGGTTTAAGACTACGGTTTTAAATTAATTATTTTTAGCGCGATAAAAAAGGACGATGCAACTTATGCTGCATCGTCCTTTTTTTATTTGCATCACTTGTTGTTTGTATAAAGTACTAAGCTGCGTGAAAAATTTTTGTCATTTTCGAGTGTTTATGAGCGCGGCGCAATTGACGGATACCATGCGCAATTAAGCAAGCAATCCCGAGCCAAATCAAGCCATAGCTATAAATCATCGCGGATTCAAAAGGATTGCCCAATACGGTGATTGCCAATATAAATAATAACGCCGGCTCTATATAACTCATCATACCGTAAACATTTACTGGCAGCATCTGACTGGCGTCGACGTTGGTTTTCATGGCCAATACACTTAAGATACCCAAACCTATTAGCATCATGATAAAAAATCCTGAACCACTAACCAAGCTTAAACTACTCGGTGCAAACAAAAATAAATACGCCAAAGCAAACGGTGCAAAGATGGTCAAATCGACCAACAAACCTGTAATCGCGCCAATACCTTGTAGGCGGCGTAAAATGTAGTAAATAGGATAAGTCCCACAGACCCACAATGTCGCCCAAGAGACACTTTGTGTACGCACAATCTCACTACCTACCCCAACAGCAGCAAAAGCAACGGCTAACCACTGTAAGCGGCTTAATTTCTCACCAAATAATACACAGCCAAATACCACCATCATCAGTGGAAACAGAAAATAACCCATTGCCGTTTGTACGCCTTGGCCATTCACTGGTGCCCACATAAACAGCCAAAACTGACTGATAAATATCGGGGTCGGCAGCAGCAACCAAGCCCACTGCTTGACCGTTTTCAATGCTTTTAACTCACCAATATGTAACCCCAAACGTCCGCTGATAAGCAAATACCCTATCAATGCTGCCCACATTGCTAGCATGCGCCAGATAAATACCTGCGTACCTGATAACGGTGCTAAAAAACTGCTATAGGCGTAAAGCACACCAAATAAGAGGTTTGATAATACTGCAAAACCCACACCCATGATTAGTATACGTTGCTGCGCGCTACCCGCCGTCCATACCGCAGGCAATGACAAACGCGAAACCGCACTTGCTAGCGTACTAGCAAAAACTTGAGATAGGGTTGAGTTGGACATGATAAGCACCGTAAATATAAATAGAGGTTAGAAGCGTTAGCGATTATTTTTATTTTTGCTAACTCAATTATTAACAAGCTTTGATTAATAGCCTCTATTTTACTAAGGTCTTATGAGATATTATTTCTATATAAGAGTTTCTTTGAATAAATTTATCTAAATTTCTATCAAGGAGTAATTTTTTTCTTATATTTAGAGTTATAACGGTAATACTTATAATCGAATCTTAGAGTAAAATCTTAAGTGACTACGTTTTTTTAGGAATGAGATATTGTGAGCCACCTTTTAGATGATACCGATAAAGCCATTTTAAATTTGCTACAGGACGATGCGAGCTTACCATTAAAGACCGTAGCAGAACGCGTGCACGTCTCTATCGCTACTGCCCAACGGCGCATTCAGGCATTAATAGATAACGGAATAATCACCAAACAAGTCGCTATCGTCGACCCAAATAAGGTCGGTTACGGGCTCACGGCGGTGGTAATGATAGAAATGTCGCGCTCAAATACCTCGATGCAGCATCGATTTGAGCGCTTAATGCATGAGCAACCGCGAGTAATGAGCTGCTATGAAGTGTCAGGAGATGCCGATTTTATGCTCATGGTCAATGCGAAAAACATGAATGACTATCATGAATTTACCCGTAATTTACTGATCTATGAGAACAATGTGCGCAGCTTTAAAAGCCAGTTTGTGATGAACTTTACCAAGAGCGGCACCAAGATTTTGCTTGATTAAAGATAGCTACAAAGCCCATTCAATTTTTATCATCAATATGAGTGGATAAGTGCTCTGTAAAAAAGGTACGATAGCAACGAAAGCCTGTCATTAAATGACAGATAAACCATCAACCGTATAGCAGACAAGGAAGCCTGATTATGAGTAAAAAAATACAGCCTATCGACACAAATAAGAATACTCAGACCCTATCAAAGTTATTAAATCCAAAAATTTTATTAACAGGTGCATCACTTGCGGCATTGATTGCCAGCTCAGGCTGCGCAACTACCTCTTTATTAGAAGGTGATAATCACGTCAGCACCACGACTAGCAAGCAAATCTTATCTGAAGACCAAATTGTCGCCTTTGGTCGTCCTGCCCAAGCATTGCCAAAAACGCCCAACGCGACCATGGTTATCGTCGGTGAAAAGAACAGCTATGTATTGACCCAAGGCGGGACGGAAATGATTGCCTTATTAAGCAATCTGACGCCAAAGAACATCCACGTCGATAATGACATGAGTTTTTCTGTGCCCAATAACGATGGCTATTTTCAGGGTGAAATGAAGCTGTCTTACGCCAAATTAAAAGATGAATTCCAACGCTCTGACTATCAGTTCTTTTTGCAAAATAATGGCCGTGATTGTACTTCATCCAGCGACCTGCGTATCAACGCTCAGCGCTTTTGCTTTAGCGTTCCTGTCAAAGGTGCTATCTATCCACAAGTCAGTAATTTAAGCGTAATTCAATCTAATTACCGCGCTTTGAGCAAACCTTATATGGTCAGCTTTTACACCCAAAACCAGCAACAGCAAGTGTCTCGTAATGGTGCCAATACTGCTCAAAAGCTGGTGTTACTGCCTTTTGCCTTAGCCTTTGATGTTATTACCTTTCCCTTCCAACTATTAGAACAATAATTTCTGCTATTAATAACGGAATCAATAAAGAAGGATTTTTTTAACGTTTAACAATCCTTCTTTTATATAGATTACCTTACGCTATCAATAACTTATCGTTAATCCTTTATCAGCGTTTATCACATCCTGAGCGTAATTCATGTTAAAATGAGCGCTTTTAAATAAGCCGTTGTTAATTAATAACAATAACGGCTATTTTTTAGTGCCATTTTCTAATTAACAGGTCCGCTCATGTCTGCCGATACCATCGCCCGCACCGCCTTTAAACAAGGCACCAAACCCCTTTACGACTACGACAAACATTGGGCGAGCTGCTACGAGCCTGCGCCTTATTTGCCAATGAGCCGCAAAGAGATGGACGATTTGGGCTGGGATGCCTGTGATGTCATCATCATCTCAGGCGATGCTTATGTCGACCACCCAAGCTTTGGCATGGCGATTATCGGACGCTTATTAGAAGCGCAAGGCTTTCGTGTCGGCATCATTGCCCAGCCAGATTGGAAGAGCAAAGACGCCTTTATGGAGCTTGGTAAACCGGTTTACGCTTACGGCGTGACCGCCGGTAACATGGACAGCATGATTAACCGCTATACCGCCGACCGCAAAATCCGTAGCGATGATGCATATTCGCCGGGTAACGTGGCTGACAAACGTCCTGACCGCGCTGCTATCGTTTATAGCCAGCGCTGCCGCGAAGCTTATCCCGATGTGCCGATTATTTTAGGTGGTATCGAAGGTAGCTTACGCCGTATCGCCCATTATGATTATTGGTCGGATAAAGTCCGCCGCAGTATCTTGATGGACGCCCGTGCCGATGTCTTATTGTATGGTAATGCTGAGCGCGCTATCGTCGATGTGGTCCATGGTCTATCAAAAGGCTACAGCTTTGAGCAAATGAGTAGCTTACGTGGTACGTCATATTTATTGACCCCAACCCGTCGCCATTGGCAAGCGGGCATGGTGGAAGTTGCCAGTAACGACGTCGATACCGTTGGCCGCGTTGATCCGATTATTAACCCATATGTGATGACTGAAGACGTTGACAGCTGCAAAATCGAACAAGAAAAGCCATCTGACTCACCCGTTGGGCAAGCACTGTCAGGAATGGCTTCACAATATCCGGGCTTCGTATCTGAGCCAGTGACCAATAAAATATTGAATGCTGACCAAGTCGATGAAGACACGCAAGTGGTGCAAATGCGCGGTTTTGACAAGCCGATGACGGCGCGCAAGCATAAAATTAAAATGCCAGCGCGTGAGCAAACGGTGATTCGCCTGCCTGATTATGAACACGTCAAAGCTGACCCAGTTTTATACGCTCATGCCAACCGTATCTTGCACCTTGAAACCAATCCCGGTAACGCCCGTGCTTTGGTACAGCGTCATAGCAGCGGCGCTGGTAACTCGCATACCTCGATTGACGTTTGGCTCAATCCGCCACCGATTCCACTCTCAACCGAAGAGATGGATTACGTCTTTGACTTGCCGTACGCCCGTCTGCCGCATCCAAGCTATGGCGATGCGCGCATCCCTGCTTATGACATGATTAAATTTTCGGTCAATATCATGCGTGGTTGTTTTGGCGGTTGTACTTTTTGCTCAATCACTGAGCATGAAGGCCGCATTATCCAAAACCGCTCAGAAGAATCTATCCTACGCGAAGTCGAAGCGATTCGTGATACCGCGCCGAACTTTACCGGTGTCATCTCTGACCTCGGTGGTCCAACCGCCAATATGTATCGCTTAAATTGTAAAGATGAAACCATTGAAAAGAACTGCCGTAAGCCGTCTTGTGTCTATCCTGATGTCTGCGATAACTTGATTACCGATCACAGTAATTTAACCCAGCTATATCGTAAAGCGCGTGATATCAAAGGCGTGAAAAAAATCCTCATTGCGTCAGGTTTACGGTATGATTTGGCGATTAAAGACCCTGAATATGTCAAAGAATTGGTGACCCATCATGTTGGTGGTTATCTAAAGATTGCCCCTGAGCATTCTGAAGAAGCGGTACTATCGAAAATGATGAAGCCTGGCATGGGCAACTATGATAAATTCAAAGCCATGTTTGAGCAATATAGCCAAGAAGCTGGTAAAGAACAGTATCTGATTCCGTACTTTATCGCCGCTCACCCCGGCACTAGAGACGAGGATATGATGAACCTTGCATTGTGGCTAAAAGGTCACGGCTACCGCGCTGACCAAGTACAGGCGTTTTATCCTAGCCCGATGGCGACCGCGACCACTATGTACCATACGCATAAAGACCCGCTGCATAAAATCAGCCGTGACGAAGGTGACATGGATATCGTCAAATCTGGCAAACAGCGTAAATTGCATAAAGCTTTCTTACGCTATCACGACCCAAAAAACTGGGTCATGCTACGTAAAGCGCTGCAAGATATGGGACGCAGTGATTTGATTGGTAAAGGTCGTGGCTGCTTGATACCACCATTTAACGCAAGCTTGGAAGGTCGCGACGCCGCGCAAGACAGCTATCAATCGGCACGTAAAAAGAACAGCCGCTTGGGTAATGACTCGGTGAAACGCAGCAACAATAGTCCGAGCGCTGCAAAAAATACCTCGAGCAACAATACTTTAGGTAAAAACAGCAAAAGAGTCAGCAAAGGCAACTTCCAAACTCAGCATACTGGTCTGCCACCGCGTAAGACGAGATAAGTTAAATGGCTGTAGGTGTGAAATAGCTGTTATTACTTGCTGCTAAATAAGTTAGAAATTTTTAGTTAAGCTTAAATCAAAGCGCCTATCGGCTCAGTAGTCGATAGGCGCTTTTTTATGTTTTTTATATTAAGCCTGTTGGCTTAATTCTTTTTTGCATAACTGCCTACCTACTTGCCATTTGACTTGTCTAAGCTTAGCTATTTTACAAAGGCTTTTAAGGGCAGCGTTACATTAGTCAGTGTTTAAGTAACTTAACGAACATGTAACAAACAATTTCTAACATTATCTAGAAAGGCTTTTCGTTAACATGTGCGCTATATGCTTAACGCATCGTTAAAAAGCACATTATTAGAAAAAGCCCAGCCAAAAAAACACATAAAAATTTTACACCTTTGGAGAAAACCATGAATACCCTAACCAAATTCGCTATTGCCCTACCTACTCTTGCTCTACTAAGCGCCTGTGCGACTACCGCACCTACTACCCCAAACAAAACCCCTGCTTCAGAAAGCGTAACCGATGTCGCTTATGATCGCATGGCACCAGCACCTTATACTTGTACTGATGGCAGCAAGATCTTGGCAAAGCAGTCAATCAATAAAAAACAAGTTATGCTAGACGCGACCTTACCTAAAGTGAACTGGGCAAATCAGCCTATCATCTTAAATGGCGGCGTCCAAGGTGATACGGCAAGCTATGTCAACGAATCAAACTCTGAAGTGGTCTATGCATGGCACATGAAAGAAGACAAAGGTATCTTTGCAATGAAATGGGCAAACGGTAAAGAATATCAAGTAAACTGTCAGGTAGGTAGATAATGATTTTGGTTTAATCGTTAATTGATAATGATAAACCTATAATTATTAAACTTAGCATTATTATAAACAGTCATCATTTGGTGGCTGTTTTTTTATGGCTAAAAATCAAACTGTATCATCGCCAATGCCTTGTTTAATGCCTTTTTTCTTTTATATCAGTCTACTGTGATTCGTTATTAATAAGAAATTACCTTTTGCAGCATTTAGCTAGAGAAGCACGTTAAAAGCTGTCAAAATAGTTCATCTATAGAAACAGCCCATGACCCACTAATAAAGAGAGTAACTCAATGATAAAGCGCTTATTAAGTATGATGATAATAGCTAGTGCAGGCATGATGACACTAACGGGCTGCGATAATAGCGCTGACAATTCTAATGGCACTGATAGCATTGATAGCTCTGATAAAACCTCAGTCGCAGCAGCACCTGATGCGGCAAAAGCTAACACCATCGACTGGTCGTTGGTGGCAAGTGGCGAAAAAGCTGCTGACCGTACGAATTATAAATATCCGTTTGCGCTTGATAGCCAAAATGTACTCGATTATGCGGAATATTTTAAATTAGATAACGCCACCGCTCAGCACAACCTGACGATAAGCATGGCAAGCAATGAAGCGCTGTCAAAGGTGCTCGATCAGCTTAGCGAGAGCTATACTTCACATGAAATCATTGATAGTAAAGACATGAAACTTGTCATTCATACCACGCCTGATGTCGCTGCCAGTAGCTATGATTATGTACTGTCAGATGACTTTGCTAAAGGGTTGGTGTTACCTATTGTGATTCAACCGGATGGTAAGAAAGGTGAGGTGAAGGCGCATGGTGAGGTGGCGGAGTAGAAGTTAGTAGCGTGTGCTTTAATTTATATTGCACACGCTATTATTCATTATGAAGTCTGCCGATAAGGGTTGTTTGAGAGTTCAATTTTGACATCAGTATCACGAAGTAACTTAGCTAAATAGGGCTGATACTGAGTAGCTGCTGGGGCAATGTAGATTTTATCAAGGTGTGTTTTGACATCTGCATCATACTCAACATATAAGAATTTACCAAAATCCATTTTTACTTTGGGATCTTTGAGTGAAGTAATATAAAGCATTCGACACTCTTGCTCCTCTTGAAAAGCTATATTCTTAATTAAATACTTTATTGGTAGTAAAATCCTATCTAGTAAAATATTTATTTCTGAAGCTTTCGATTGATCTAGCTCACTTACAATATCCATAGCTTTCTGATATGCACTTTTCAAACACTCAAACCATATCAAAAACTCGTTTGTCTTTTTATCGATATACTTTTTATATTTCATCCATTTTATGTCAGCTTCAACGCGGTCGCTAAATTCTATATAAAAGGTAATTTGATTGCGTTGTGCTAAGTGTATAAATTGAGAACTAGGATCTATATAAACACAACGTATTACTGGCTGCTGGCTAATTTTTTCCTCAGATACTTGTTCATCTAAGATTCTTTCAGTTGTGATAAATGACATTTGATCAGGGTGGTCATTTTCTTTAAAAAAATTTTTATTGAATATCAAACTAATACCAGAAGCTTCCTTATAGTCTTGCTTACCATAAAGTCTAAACTGGTTTAAACTATCATGATTAAAAGTAAAACATCCAATAAATGTCTGATATTCACCATCAAATCTTACTTCACGATTTCTCTCTTTACTATCGTTCTTTAAATAACCCTCAAGTAACTTACCTTCACTAGGGTCATTAACGTTATGAATAGTGTTTAATCGAAAAAAATTAGTATTTGGATTATGTAGTAAAATGTTGGCCACTTCAGTTGAAGTATAATGTCCAAGCTTACGCTCTGCATGCAACTGTTTCTTTCCTATACTGTTGATATCAATCTTTAATATGGATAATATCTTATATACAAGATTAGATATTTCAAAAATATTTCTGCCTAATTCCTCAGAACTTCTATCTGAAATTAAATCGCATATATCTATTTTATTTTTTGCTTCGTAAGGGAACTTATTTTTTACAAAGACGAAACTGCTCTTAGCATGTTCTATATCTGCTAAGCTACTACTTTCTAAAAGTATATCTCCTATAAAGAACTGAGCATTCTCGTAAATACTTTTATTCTCTTCAAGTCTGATACTATTGAACACTTCTAGCGCTTCTTCCTTATAATCTTTATTCAACAAAATAGTAGCTATGAGAAATTTCGTATTTGCTATACTTATTTTATTCCCATTACTGCTTATTATTATTCTTGCTAATTTCTTAACTATTCCACGAGTATATTCATCTGGAATCTCTTCTAACTTATCAATAATTTTTCTATCACTGTCTGTCACAACCTACTCTCCAACCAAAGCCAAAAACTCTTCTTCACCCACCACTTTCACGCCCAGCTTTTCCGCTTTAGCCATCTTAGAGCCAGCTTTATCGCCTGCCAGTAGCGCGGTGGTTTTTGCCGAGATACTACCCGAGACTTTGGCACCGAGCGCTTGTAGTTTGGCTTTGGCTTCATCGCGCGCCATGCTATCTAGCGCACCGGTGATGACCCACGTCTGCCCATCGAGTGGCAATCCCTCTGATACCACTTGCTCAACCTTATCCCAATGCACGCCAGCTTCGCGCAATGCCGTGATGACTTCGATATTATGCGGGGCGCGGAAGAACTTATAAGTCAGCTCAGCGGTGATCGCGCCGACGTCAGGCGTTTGTAGGAGCTTATCGATATCCGCTGCCATCAGGCTATCGAGGTCGCCAAATTGCTGCGCCAAATTCTGCGCCGTGGTCTCACCGACACCGCGAATACCGAGTGCATAAATAAAGCGTGCCAGTGTGGTCTGCTTACTGGTTTCAATGGCGCTGAGGATATTTTGCACTGATTTTTCCCCTAGTTTTTCAAGCGTAATCAGCTCGTCTTGATGATTGTGCAACTGATAAATATCAGCGACAGTCTTCACCAAACCGTGCTCAAAAAAGCTAATCAACCAACTTGCGCCTAAGCCATCGATATCCATCGCCCGACGTGAGACAAAGTGAATGAGCGCCTCTTGTTGCTGTGCAGGGCAAAACAGTCCACCCGTACAGCGTGCCAAGGCTTCATCTTTGGGCAATACCACAGGTGAATCGCACACTGGACAAGTCGACGGTAGCTGTACAGGTTCTGAATCTGCTGGACGCTGATCTTTCCAGACGCGGGTGACTTTGGGGATGACATCGCCGGCACGGTGGACGCTAACCATATCGCCTGCGCGCACATCCAAGCGCTGAATCTCACCAAAGTTATGCAAGGTGACATTACTAACTGTCACGCCACCGACTTTAACAGGCTCAAGCTTACCTACAGGAGTAATTGCGCCAGTGCGCCCAACTTGCCAATCGATGCTATGCAGACGCGTCATCACTGTTTCGGCAGGGAATTTATAGGCGGTAGCCCAACGCGGCTCACGCGATAAAAAACCAAGCTGCTGCTGCAATGCCAAATTATTGACCTTGATAACCATGCCATCAATCTCGAACGGTAGCTTACTACGTGTTTCAATCATCGACTCATAATAGGCTTGTGCTTCGCGCGGATTTTGTACCACTCTCACAGCGCTGACGCTAAAACCTATGTCACCGAGCCAAGCCAAGGCGGCTGATTGGGTATCGATAGTCTGAGGTAGACCTTGATTGACTGAATAACAATAAAAAGCCAGCGGACGGCTAGCAGCAATCGCCGGGTCTAGCTGACGTAAACTGCCTGCGGCAGCATTACGAGGATTGGCAAAGGTTTTATCGCCCTTTTCTTCCGCTAAGCGATTTAGACGTTCAAAGCCTGCTTTTGGCATCAGCACTTCGCCGCGCACTTCTAACAGCTCAATATCAGCGGCAGCGGCTAGCCAAAGCGGTAAATTGCGAATGGTTTTGGCATTTTGGGTAATATCCTCGCCCGTTTGACCATCACCGCGTGTCACTGCTTGGGTAAATTGCCCATAAGCGTATTTGAGTGACACTGCCAAACCATCTAGCTTTAGCTCCATCTCATATTCAGGATTTTTCTGCGCGTCATTAAGACGATCATTGACACGGCGCATAAAGCCATGTAACTCGTCATAATCAAAGACGTTGCCCAGTGACAACATCGGAATATCATGGGTAACTTGGGTAAAAGCTGACAGTGGCATATCACCAACCTGATTGATTGGGCTATCCGGCTGTATTAAATCGGGATACTTTTCTTCAAGATCCAATAAAGAGCGACGCAACTGATCATATTCGCTGTCTTCTAAGATCGGATTGTCGAGCACATAATAGGCATAATTATGCGTCTTTAAATTATCAATCAACGTGCGCATTTGGGTGACGATAGCAGCATTATTGCCAGCAGATTTTGCAGTATTGATGTTTTTATTAATGTCTTTATTGATGTCTTTAGAGGTGAGCGGTGCGATAGGATCAGTCATAGTCAGCGTCTTTTTTTTGCGATTCAAGATGCCGATATGATAACAAGTTTGCAGGATATGCGGATATCATTTTGTAGAAAACTAATTCTGTAGAAAACCGATTCTGTAGAAAACCAAGTTTATAGAAAATCAGACGAATGAAACGCTCATCAACCAAAAACTAAAAAAGGCAAATAACGTCAAGCGCTATTTGCCTTTTTCACTGCTACTAATATTACTTAGCTTGTATGAATCAGTTAAAACTAACCTTCATAATCGCGAACTTGGTTGCGTAGTTGTTGCTTGTATTCAGGGGTGATTGGATCATTCTCTTCATCTAGCATAACGGCGTCTAAATCGCTTGCCATCATATAAGCAATACTCATCATACTATCAAAACTGCGCAAGGCTTGTGGATGTGGCAACGATAAAAATACCACTACACCATTATAATTATTGGTCGCCACGCTATGCGGATCAAAAGGCGCAATACCACTATCAGTGATGCCCATCATGCTAAACCACAGCATGCCCGTACCGTCTTTTTGCTCATAGCGATGAAACATATTCATCGCGCCATAACGCAGACCGTATTTATCAATTAACGCCAATAAATCGCGACCACGAATTACCGCAGCTGGGCGGTCACGGTATTGGTGCGGCAAGATGGTGATATTGATATTGTCTTTGGCGTTAATTAATGGACCGTTTTGCGCGTCATCAACCGGCTCTGAGAGATGCTGATCGAGTATCGGACTATTATTATCAAAGCTTGGCTCGTCTGCGGTATCAATCACTGGCATCAAACTGTCTGTTGCTGACATAAGGCTTGAAAATGCATCCGGCTCTTGCTCGATATGCATGTGTTCAGCTACTTCCGTGAACTCGCTGTTGTCAGTGCGCTGCTGCTTGTCCTGCCAGCGCGTATAGTCGGCGTCATTTATCATGCCACTACTATCATCATTAATATCATGGCGGGCAGCCGTTAGCTGGGCATCGATATTGGTATGAGATTGGCTCAAAGGCTCTTCTTCAACGACGGCATTAAGATAACTGCGATCAGGGGCGATACTGGTTTCGCCTGCGACCGTATCATCTAAGTCTGGCTGCTCGACGATATTACGCTCATGACGCGGAATAATGGGAATACCATTTTTATCATAATTGACCGCGGCAGCCTCAGCAGTTTTGCGCCGTTTAAAGCTGCGAATGACCATAATTAGCCCTGCGAGCACGATAAATGCGGCAATGGCGATCAATATAAACTGGATAGCGGTCATGAGAAATACATCCTAATATATGACAAAAGGGAATACATAAGAGGGAATAAATGGCAATAGTCTAGCATGGCTGATTAATATCGTCACCATATAGTCATCGTTTACCGTGAGGCTGATACACTTGCGTGACCTTATGACCTCAGCCTTAACTATACCACCGACTATCGCTGCCAGTTATCAATTATTTTGCTACTGTGCGCTGCTCTTAATCAGAAAGGTAACGCGCTGCTTCATCGAGCGAGACGCTGACCAAAGTAGAAATACCCGCGCTTGGCATGGTGACGCCTTTCAACTCATCAGCAATCTGCATCGTCAGCTTATTATGACTGATAAAGATAAACTGCAAATCGTCTGCTAACTCGTGAATCAAACTGGTAAAGCGAGCAACGTTGGCATCATCAAGTGGCGCGTCGACTTCATCAAGCACACAAAACGGTGCGGGGTGCTGCTTAAATATCGCAAAAATCAAACTCAGTGCGGTCAATGTTTTCTCACCGCCTGAAAGTACGGCCAAGCGGCTATTACGCTTGCCTTTCGGCTGTGCCATTAAAGTTAGTCCTGCCCGCCACTGCTCTGATTTTGGTGCATTAGTAGGCATGTCGTCAGTGTTTAGCGTTAAGCTGGCTTGCCCACCACCAAAAACTTTGGCAAACAAGTTGGCAAGCTCGTTATTGACCGCATCGAGCGTCTGCATAAACAAGGTTTTGGTAGTCTCATCAATCGATGCAATGGCCTCCGTCAACGTCTGCATACTGGCTGCAATATCCGCTGTCTGCTGTGCAAGCGGCTCTAAGCGTTCATTGACCTCAGCCAATTCTGCCACGGCGGCAAGATTAACTGCGCCAATTTTACCTAATTGCTGCTCAAGTTTCGTACGTTCGGACTCAAGTTCAGCGATTTTATCTGGACGCACACGGCGATCATGAGCGATAAAATCCGCCAGTAAATTTGAGACACTCATCATTTGCTGCGGGTGCTGTGATATGTCCGATTTATATTTATGGCTCACATTATAGTAAGCATCTAGCGCTTCTTGCGTATGGCTGCTAGCATCCTCTAGCCGTGCCATGCTTAGAGCCAAATCGGTGGCGAGACGCGCAAGCTCACTTTGCTGCACTTGCAAGGTATTTTGCAGCGTATCTAGCTCTGCTTGCTGCTGACTATACTCTTGTTTAAGCACCGTTAATGCGGTTTCGCGGCCTGCTAATACTACTTGCTGCTCATCGCGCGCCGTTTGTGCCGTCTGCAATGCTGCTTGCAAGGCTGGCAGTTTGTTTTGCTGCTGCTCATACTGCGCCTTTAGACTTTGCTCGCTTTGTAGCGATTTTTCATATTGCTCGGTTGCCCGCGCAAGACTACTAACGCTATGCTCTAAACGCATCTCGCTTTGTTGAATACGAAGCTGCAAAGCTTGCCAAGCATCATCATCCGTCTGCCGCGCGCGATTTAGTTCACTACGCTCGGACTGCAATTGCTGACTTAATGCACGAGCATCCGCTATCTGTGGCGTTAATAATGCTATCTCGCTTTGGATATGTTGCTGCTCTTGATTGAGGGCTTGCTGCTCTTGCGCAAGCTCTTGCTGCTCTTGTTCAAGAGCGGCTTTATCAGCATTGAGGCGTTGGCTATCCGCTTGGATGCGCTCAACATTGGCGCGCTCGGTGGTCAGCTTTTGCTGGTATTGATGCTTATCACGGATCAATTGCTCAGCTTGTGCGCGCGTTTCTTCTAAGCTAACCGTCAAGGCATCATAGTTACGCTGGTTATCAGTAATCACCTTTTGCTGGTCTTGTATTTTGACCTCAAACTCATCAAGCAAATCTTCTAACGCTTGCAAACGGCTACGCTGCTGTAAGCGCTGGCTTAAGAATTGGTTATTGCTCTCATTTTGACCATCTTGCGCATTAGCAAACTTGCTGAGATTCATCGTACCCTGACGACTGATAATCCAGCCACCAGACGTTAGCAAAATAGATGATGATGGCAGTGCTTTTAAAATATCAGCAAGTGTATCAAGCGTCTGCTGATGATTAATTTCAGATTGCACAATATATAAATAACAGTGCTGCCAAAGCGCTAAGTTAGGTGCGCTAATCAGCTGTGATAAAGGCTGTACTTTATCAATTAAACTCTCAGGCAATTCGCTAAGCAGTGGCTTTGTAGCTAACTCATTTTTCGTATCAGATAACCATAAGCTATGACCATTTTCTAGTAGTGAATTATCCTCTGCATTAGCGTTGTTATACTCATTTTGTGCCGTCTGATAAGTAAATAAATCTTTTAAATCTTGCGCAAGGGCTTGCCATAAGCTATTTATCTTTTGAGAGTCATCATTAATCTTTTCACTGCTCGTTTGCTTAGAAATCAGCACATGACTATCGAGCCATAACGCCAATACGCTATCGAGTAATTCTGCGTGCTGCTGCCCTTTTGCGCTTAGTTCAATCTGTTCACGTAAGGTGGTAATGGCTAATTCGTTATAGCTATTTACAGAGTCATTGACGTGGCTACTTTCTAAATCAGCTTTTAAATTGTCAGTTCCTGAAATAGATGCTTGCTGTTGCGATTTTGGTAGTGGCTTAGGATGCAATATCTTATGCAGCGTATCGTACTCACCTGCCAATACCGCGTGACGTTTTTCATCCTCGCTTAACTCGCGCTGCTGCGTGTTTAGACGCTGCTGTAACTCATGCGCTTGCGGTTGTAGCTCAGACAGGCGTTCATCGATACTGTCTTGTTGACGCTCAATCTGTTGCAGCTGTTTATTTAGCTCAGTAACTTGCATATCTAATGTTAAATGTAGCGATTCAACGTCATTCCTTTCTTGTTTATCAGTACTATTATTTAATAATAGTGAATGTTGTAATTGCTGCCATAAAGTTTGCCAGTTTTGCTGACGTCGCTGCCATTTATCATGGTTTTGCTGCTGGCGTTTTTGGGCTTGGCTATTAATGGCTTGCTGCTGCTCAAATGCGCGCGCTTTGTCTTGCAGGCGTGATAGCTGGTTTTGCGCATCATGCCATGCGCGCTGCAATGGTTGCTCGTTGTGTTTATGCGTGTCACGTTTATTGGTTAGCTCGCTAAGCTGTGGGCGCAAGTCTTCTAGTACATTTTGTTGCTCAGCCTGCTCAGTTTTTAAGCGCTCAATTTCAGCCACCGCTTGCTGTCGCTGCTGCTCTAAGCTCGTAAGCTGCTGTGCGATAGCGTTTAACTGTGATTTAGCATCACCTAATTGATGTTCTGCTTGTTGATAGCTTAGCTGCTGCTGATAGTGGTTACTTTGGGCATCGTCTTTTAGCCATTGTTCTTGGTTAATATGGGCAGCAAGCTTATCTTGTTTGGCTTTTAGCGTTTCATAGCTCGCTTGTAATGTGGTGACCTCATTAGCGCTCCGCTCATGAGCTATTTTTTGCTGCTGCTGATTATGCTTGGCTTGATACAGTTGCTGAATGGCAAGTTGCTGCTTGATATCAGCAAGCGCTAACGCTAACTCTTCATAACGCTCAGCACTGGCGGCTTGTTTAGATAAGCGTTTTTGTTGGCTGACCAGCTCGCTTTGAATATCGTGTAGACGTACTAAATTATCTTGGGTTTTCTCGAGCTTCTTTTGCGTCTCTATCCTACGCGCTTGATAGCGCGAAACCCCAGCCGCCTCTTCGATAAATTCACGCAGCTGCAACGGGCTAGATTCAACAATCCGCCCAATCATACCCTGCTCGATGACCGCATAACTGCGCGCGCCAAGCCCAGTTCCCAAAAATACATCAACCACATCACGGCGACGACAGCGCGTACCATTGATAAAGTAGTCCGAGCGTCCCTCCAAATTTACCTGACGGCGAACGGATAGCTCTTGATAGAGATTAAACTCATGGCGAATGCCATTTTGCTCATCTTGGGTATGTTCAAAAGTCAGCTCGACACTGGCAACACTTTTGGCGGCTTTATCTTGCGTGCCGGCAAAGATGACATCACTCATCGCCCCACCGCGTAGCTGCTTGGCAGAGGTTTCGCCCAGCACCCAACGAATGGCATCGATGACGTTGGATTTGCCACAGCCGTTTGGTCCGACAATGGCGGTAATGCCATGACGAAAGGTAAAAGTCGTTGGATTGGCAAAGGATTTAAAGCCTGCCAGCTTGAGAGATTTTAGGCGCATGAAGAATCGATAAACTTAGCAAAAACAGGCGGCTATTCTACCTCAAATTAGGCTAGGTTTTTAGGGTTTGTAAGGAATGCTATAATAGTGCTGAAAATTTGCAGCATTCATCTAAATAATAAAAATTAAGGGCATTTAAATGACTGATTATAATCGTCAAGAACTACAACAAAAATATGAAGAATGGTGTGAGCTGCATCGTCAACAGCTAGAGGCGCAGCAGCAATTTTTGCGCGCTGAAGCCTTGCAAAATGAGTTGAAAGATTACTATCTCAATCCGCAATGGATGACAGACCGTGAAGCGGATCTGCCCATTGATTACTCGGGTAAAGAGCACTCTATCTTTAGTGAAGATGCACTGTGGAGTATGCTCAGCGACCATGATGAGGTAGCAAGAAAGTGGATGCGTTTGGGGCTTGATGCGATTGATAAGAAATAGTATTTCTTTAAATTACCCCAATTCCGCTTAACAATAACTGCCCGCCCGCAAATAATAGCAATACCCCAAAAGCGCGTTTAAGCATGAGTGCAGGCAATACATGGGCAAGCTTAGCACCGACTTTTGCCATAGCGAAACTGACGACTGAAATACACAAGAACCCAGTAATATGCACAAAGCCTATTGTACCTTCAGGCAAATTAATCACGTCTTGACCAAACCATGCAAATCCTGCTGCGCCCGCCAATGCAATCGGCAAGCCACAAGCTGCTGAAGTGCCAACCGCTTGCTTCATCGGTAGTCCCGCCCAATTTAAAAACGGTACCGTTAAGCTACCACCGCCAATACCGAAAATAGACGACGCCATACCAATGCCTGTACCCGCGCCAAATTGCACGCCAGCTGATGGTAATGGTTTACCTAACTGCTCTTTATTAGCAAAGAACAACATCTTTAAAGCGACTAATAACGCGCCGATACCGATGATGGCTTGCAATACTTTACCATCAATCATATCAGCAACACCCGCACCAACGAGGCTACCAATGACCAAGCCCAATGCCATTTTGCGCCATACTTCCCAGCGTACACCGCCGCGCTTATTATGCGCAGTCAAGGAGCTAATAGAAGTTACTACGATAGTCGCCAGTGACGTGCCGATTGCCAGATGAGTCACCACTTCTGGTGGAAAATGATAGGCAGTAAAAATCCATACCAAAGCAGGCACAATAATCATGCCACCGCCTACGCCAAATAGACCTGCGCTAACCCCAGCAAACGCTCCTGCAATGACAAACCACACATACAACATCATAGCGCTACCTTTTATTATGGCTGTTTTTATATGATAATAACTAACGCCTTCACGTAATTAGTATCCAAGTTGTGACAATGTTGCCGATGGCTATCATTCTTAACAATCGCGTTAGTATATCAAAAGCTATCTTAAAGACTAGATTAAACCTTATATGAACCAAAGCGACTAAATTTATGCCGTTACCTATATCTATGCCGTCACCAACCAATCCCTCTGTCCATTTATCTGAGCTTACCCATCGTCACGTCACTAGCAGCGCTTCTACCAATAGCGAGCTGATAGAAGCAGTACAGGATGGTACGCTGAACGCCACGGAATTGCATCTATTAACGGCTGAGTCCCAAAGCGCAGGACGGGGGCAGCGAGGACGCTCATGGCAATCACCGCGCGGCAATGTGTATCTGTCTTTATATCATCCAGTGCATATGCCGATTAGCGGTTTATTGTCGTTAATTATTGGCGTTGAACTGGCTAAGATGCCCGTTATTCAAACGCTAAACGAACGATTACGCGCGCAAGGATTGACACCAATCGGAGTAAAATGGGCTAATGATTTGGGCTTTTATCAACCTCCATCTAACGCAGCGCTAGATGAGGCTGAACCAGCAGCACAAACATCACCTTTTCATAAACTTGCAGGAATTTTGATAGAACCAGTCACCCAAGCTGGCAAGCTGGTTGGCGTAGTGATGGGCGTAGGACTTAATGTACAGGCAACGCCCAAGCTAACTGCGCAAACTTGTGAAGGCATGAGCTATCAAGCCATTAGCTTACAGGATATCGAGCGGGTACTAATGACAGAAACACGGGCAAGCAGTCTACCAAGCTTACGCGAGCTTTATCAGCAAATGAGTAAGGCGTTAATGGCAGCGATGACGCGCTTTGAGCATTTAGGGTTAGAGAAGCCCACTGGTCAAAGCTATAATTTGGACAGCTTTTTAAAACAATTTGACTCGATGGATGCATTGGCCGGATTACGCTTGCGTGTTACTCAAGAACATAACGGTCAGTCAGACACGCTAACAGGTCATGCTTGCGGTATTGATACACATGGATGTTTGCAATTACGTCAAGATAACGGTAAGATTTCTGCGCTTTTTACCGGACGCATTGACGTTATTAATAAGGCTTAAATCAAAGACCCAACGGGCACTATATAAAGGGATTTTTATGCTCTGGTTAGATCTGGGAAACACTCGCCTTAAATACTGGCTGACCGACGATATCGGGCAGATAGTCGCGCATGATGCCAAGCAACATTTGCAAGCGCCAGCAGAATTACTTATGGGTCTGACCGATCGCTTTGAGCGTTATGCACCTGACTTTATCGGTATCTCATCAGTGCTAGGCAATGATCTCAATGCTAAAGTTTCAGAGACTTTAAGTCGCCTTAATATCCCGTTTGAATTTGTCCATGTCGATGCCAATTATCCGCTGATGAAAAGCGCTTATAATGAAGAGCAGCTCGGCTGTGATCGTTGGCTGCAAATGCTGGGCGCGGTAGATAAAACCAAACGTCAATGTGTGATAGGCTGCGGTACAGCGGTGACGATTGATTTGATTGACCACGCTGAGCATTTAGGCGGTTACATTTTCCCTAGCATCTACCTGCAGCGTGAGTCACTATTCTCTGGTACCAAGCAAATCACCATCTCTAACGGTACCTTTGACAATGTCAGTCAGGGCATTACCACGCAAGATGCGGTACATCGCGGCATATTACTATCTATCGTTGGCGCGATAAATGAGATTAGCCATCGTCATCCCAACTTTGAAGTCATTATGACCGGTGGCGATGCAGCCATTATCGCCCAACACGTTAATCGCCCAGTGCGTATTCGTGATGACTTATTATTAAATGGTCTGGCACGCTATTTTGACCATAGTAAACAGTCATAATTACTGAAAGTCTTTATAAAACAGAACCAAAAAAAAGCAGTACGCTTAAAACGTACTGCTTTTTTGTTATAACTAATACCTAAATACTTTTAACTAAATATTTTTTATTTTGTCTCGTTAAACAGCTCGCGACCAACCAACATACGGCGAATTTCACTGGTACCTGCGCCGATTTCATACAGCTTAGCATCACGCCAGTAGCGACCAAGTGGATACTCATTGGTATAGCCATTACCACCAAAGATTTGAATGCCCTCGCCTGCCATCCAAGTGGCTTTTTCAGCACACCATAAAATGACACTGGCGCAATCTTTACGTACTTCTCTACTATGACCCGCACCGCGTTTATCTAACATATCGAGATTTTTACCAACGGTATATAAGAAACTGCGTCCTGCTTGCAGGATGGTATACATGTCTGCGACTTTACCTTGGATAAGCTGGAACTCACCAATTGCTTGCCCAAACTGTTTACGGTCGTGAATATAAGGCACGACATTGTCCATCACCGCCTGCATAATACCGATAGGACCTGCTGCTAATACCGCACGCTCATAGTCGAGACCACTCATCAACACCTTAACGCCTTCGTTTAGGCCGCCTAGGATATTTTCTTTGGGTACTTTAACATTGTTAAAAGTCATCTCACCAGTATGACTACCACGCATGCCGAGTTTGTCGAGCTTTTGCGCCGTGCCAAAGCCTTTCATGCCTTTTTCAACGATAAAAGCGGTCATGCCTTTAGCGCCAAGCTCTGGATTAGTCTTAGCATAAACCACCATCACGTCAGCATCAGGACCATTGGTAATCCACATTTTGCTACCATTTAGCACATAATGACCGTCTTTCTCTTCGGCTTTCAGCTTCATACTGACCACATCAGAGCCAGCGCCAGTTTCACTCATGGCGAGTGCACCGATAAACTCGCCGCTGATTAATTTTGGCAGATATTTTTGTTTTTGAGCTTCATTGCCGTTACGTTTAATTTGGTTGATACACAGATTTGAATGCGCGCCATAGCTAAGTGCTACAGAGGCAGAGGCACGGCTAATCTCTTCCATCGCGACCATGTGCGCGACGTAGCCCATATCAGAGCCGCCGTATTCTTCGGGAACGGTGATGCCATGTAGACCAATGTCGCCCATCTTTTGCCACAAATCCATTGGGAACTCATCGCTACTGTCAATCTCGGCCGCACGCGGAGCGATTTCTTTGGCAGCAAACTGCTGCACCATATCACGTAAGGCGTCGATATCTTCGCCAAGCTGAAAATTCAATCCAGGTAAACTCATAACCATTCCTTGTATTTTGATGTTTTAAATCTTGAATTTTAATCTGTTTTTAAAAGTAGTGTTAGTTAAGCCTGACGCTTATTAATTAACGCAAGAGCCACGCTTGAACCATTGCGACGACATAAAAATTCACTAATATGCTCGCCAGCTATGACCAGCTTATCTAAATCAATGCCGGTGCTGATGCCCATACCATGCAGCATATAGACGACGTCTTCGGTGGCGACATTACCCGTTGCGCCTTTAGCGTATGGACAACCACCAAGCCCCGCCACTGAGGTATCAAATTCACTGACACCCATTTGTAAGGCAGCTAAGGTATTACTAACTGCTTGACCATAGGTATCGTGAAAATGTCCTGATAGCATGCTGATATCAGCGTACTCCAGTGCGGCTTGCAGCGCGCGCTGTACCTTGAGTGGCGTACCTACGCCAATGGTATCGGCAATGCCAATCTGCTCTGAGCCTATTTCAACCAAACGTTTAGTGACATAAGCCACTTGGCTTGGGTCAATCTCGCCTTCATAGGGGCAACCGACCGTACAAGAGATAACGCCTCGCACTTTGATACCTTGTGCTTTTGCAGCGGCAGCAACAGGCGCGAAACGCTCAATACTTTCATCGATACTACAGTTGATATTCTTTTGGCTAAAGGTTTCACTGGCTGAGCCAAAGATAACGATTTCATCAGGACGATGCATGATGGCATTTTCAAAACCGCGCATATTGGGCACTAATACCGAATAGCAAACGTCCGCATGGCGTGTGGGCGCTAATGCTTCTAGCAGCGCGCGATTATCACCCATTTGCGGCACCCACTTTGGCGATACAAAGCTAGTCACCTCAAGCTTTTTGACACCTGCTGCGATTAAATCATCGATAAGCCTTTGCTTAACCGCCGTTGGTACCGTCA
The DNA here is from genome assembly GCF_058197955.1 of Janibacter sp. CoH_79_TC_3. Lineage (NCBI taxonomy): Bacteria > Bacillati > Actinomycetota > Actinomycetes > Micrococcales > Intrasporangiaceae > Janibacter > Janibacter sp. CoH_79_TC_3. The sequence goes on along the minus strand of NZ_JBXWIV010000003.1, from coordinate 137,287 downwards.
TGGCTTCATTTTGCAAACCATCACGTGGACTGACATCGACAATGGTGACGTGTTCTGGATACGAGTGCTTCATGCTTATCATCCTTTTTACTTATTATCTGCACTGTCAATACGCAATAGCTCATCGCCATCGGCAACCAAGTCACCGGCGCCAAATAACAATTCTGCCACCACACCATCGGTCGGGGCGGTAATGGTATGTTCGATTTTCATTGCTTCGATAACCGCAAGTGGCTCGCCCTTTTTCACAGTATCACCAACGGCTACTTTAAAGGCGACGACCTGACCTGGCATTGGTGATTTTAAACTGCCAACCGCCGCACTCTCTTCGCCGACGTGCGCCATGATGTCGATCAGTGTAATTTCGTCACGACCGCTATCGGTGAATACATAGACGGTCTCATTATGTACCCAGCTTTGGGCACTAATACGTGCCTCATCTAACCATAACGTATGATTGTGTTCGTCAATGCTGCTATATCTGACTTGCCCTTCATAAACCCTTTCTGTTTGGGCGGCTACATTAGCATTGCTATTATCTTGAGTGTGAGCGATTTCTTTTTCAATGACCAGCGTAAAGCTACTCAGATTTTCAGTACCTTTTTTGCCGTCAGAACAATTTGCATTGTGCCAATGACTAATACGAGCAGCGTAAGATTGCTCATCATAAACCAAGCCAAACGATCTTGTGTAGTCGCTATAAGCACGGAAACCTGTCGGTTTGCTAAACGGATCTGACCCTTGCGTTGGCGCTTCACTGGCAAGCTGCTGAGTAATAGCAGTAACGACAAGCGTTGATAATTCAAGCGGATGCTGATTAAATAGCTCGTCCGCCTCACGCTCTATCAATGCCGTATCAAGATTGGCTTGGCTAAACGACTCGGTATTCATGATGTAGCGCAAAAATGCGACGTTATTTGGCAGACCGACGATGCGCGTTTGCGCGAGTGCACGGTCAAGTTTGGCCAACGCTTGCTCGCGCGTTGGTGCATGAACGATGAGCTTTGCAATCATCGAATCATAGAACGGACTAATCACATCGCCTTCGCGTACGCCATCGTCGATACGCACATCTGCAACATTGAAGGTGCTGTGTTCAGGTTTTTGATAAGTGAATAAAGTACCCGTCGCTGGCAGAAATTCATTGTCAGGATTTTCAGCACAGATACGTGCTTCAATCGCATGACCGTTAATCGCTAGCTCCTCTTGTTTTTTCGGCAATGGCTGACCTGCAGCTACTAGTAGCTGCCATTCAACCAAGTCTACCCCAGAGATGGCTTCACTAACCGGATGCTCAACTTGCAGACGGGTATTCATCTCCATAAAATAAAAATTCATTGCGCCTTCGCGTTGCTCAACGATAAACTCGACCGTACCTGCACCAAAATAATTGACCGCACGCGCGGCTTCAATGGCAGCGGTTCCCATTGCTTCACGCATCGCCGCGTCAACACCCGGTGCTGGCGCTTCTTCTAATACTTTTTGATGGCGACGCTGTACCGAGCAATCTCGCTCAAACAGATGCACATAATTGCCATGGGTATCACCAAATACTTGGATTTCAATATGACGTGGTTTTAGGGCATACTTTTCAATCAGTACTTGATCATTACCAAAACTGGTAATCGCTTCGCGGCGACATGAGTCTAGTAGGTCAATAAAATCGCTGCTCTGTTCAACGATACGCATGCCTTTACCACCACCGCCAGCACTGGCTTTAATCAATACCGGATAGCCGTTACTGTCTGCTTGCTGCTGTAAGAATTCTACTTCTTGATTTTCACCGTGATAGCCGGGTATCAGTGGCACGCCAGCCGCTTCCATCAGTCGCTTAGACTCGGATTTTCCGCCCATGGCGCGAATAGCGTCAGCCGATGGACCGATAAAGACCAAACCAGCATCTTGGCAAGCTTGCGCAAAATCCGCATTTTCACTTAAAAAACCATAACCTGGATGAATCGCTTGTGCGCCAGTTGCTTTGGCAATCGCAATGATAGCATCGCCCTTGAGGTAGCTGTCTTTAGGAGCCGAACCACCCAAATAAACAGCCTCATCACAGACAGCGACATGCTTAGCCTCACGGTCAGCATCAGAATAAACAGCAACGGTACTTACGCCCAAACGCTTGGCAGTCGCGGCAACTCGGCAGGCAATTTCACCACGGTTGGCGATTAGAATTTTAGAAAACATAACTATCCCTGTGTCTTGTCATTTTTATCGTTTTTTACATTGATAAATAATAAAAATATATGCTGATATTCACATACGACTGGTTTAAATTAAATAATATTTATTGTTAATTTATCGTCAATTTGCTGAAAGTCTCTTTTACTATTAATCTGCTGTCAGCCAATCAGGCTTTCGCTTCTGTAAAAATGCTTGCACACCTTCTTTGCCTTGCTCTGATGAACGAATATCAGCAATACCTTTGACGGTGTCAGCAATTAGCTCATCGGTAATCGGTGCACCCGCGACTTCATGCAATAAGCGCTTACAGGTTTTGACTGCTTCTGGGCTATTTTTGACCACTGTAGCGCAGAATAGAGCAACTGCCTCATCAAGTGATTCTTCACTGACGCGCTCATGAATAAAACCTAACTGCCGCGCCTTTTTGGCATCGAATACTTCCGCGCTTAAGAAATAACGCTGCGAGGCTCTAGCACCTAATGCGCGTATGACATAAGGGCTGATAGTAGCTGGCGCCAATCCCAAACGCACTTCACTGAGGCAGAAGTTGGCGATTTTAACCGCAATGGCCACATCACAAACGGCTACCAAGCCCATGCCGCCTGCATAGACGTCACCTTGGATAGCGGCAACCGTTGGCTTAGGGCACTCATAAATGGTCTTGAGCATTTGCGCGAGTTTATCAGCATCGGCTAAATTTTCTTCATAGCTATAATCTGCCATCGCACGCATCCAATTAAGATCCGCGCCGGCACAAAACGCCTTACCAGCAGCCGCTAAGACGATGACACGAACGTCATCATCTGCACCAAGCTGATCAAATACATCCGTCAGCTCGGCAATCATTTCATCATTAAAGGCATTACGTATCTCAGGACGGTTTAAAGTTACCGTCGCGCTATGCTGCTCAACGGTGACCAGTAGGCTCTTATAATTCTTCAGATTTTTTTGCATAACCTTCTCTATTTTTTATAAACGTGAAATGGTTGCTCATATTCCATTTAATGCTACATTCTAAAGACACCAAAGGTTGTCTCTTCAATCGGTGCGTTATAAGCAGCACTCAGACCTAATGCCAATACATTACGGGTATCAGCAGGGTCAATCACACCGTCATCCCATAGACGTGCGGTGGCATAATATGGATGACCTTGCTTTTCATACATTTCACGAATCGGCGCTTTAAATGCCGCTTCGTCCTCGCTACTCCATTCCTCACCTTTGCGGTCGAAGTTGTCACGCTTAACCGTTGCTAATACCGAGGCTGCTTGCTCACCGCCCATCACTGAGATACGCGCATTTGGCCACATCCATAAGAAGCGTGGACTATAAGCACGTCCACACATGCCGTAGTTGCCAGCACCGAATGAGCCACCGACGATGACGGTGAATTTAGGTACTTTCGCGTTGGCTACCGCCATGACCATCTTGGCACCGTGACGAGCGATACCTTCATTTTCGTATTTACGCCCGACCATAAAACCGGTGATATTCTGCAAGAACACCAACGGGATTTTACGCTTACAGCACAGTTCAATAAAATGCGTGCCTTTTTGCGCTGATTCACTAAATAAGATGCCATTGTTGGCGATAATACCGACTGGCATACCTTCGATATGAGCGAAACCACAAACCAACGTGGTACCAAAGCGTGCTTTAAATTCATCAAAAGCACTGTCATCGACGATACGGGCGATGATTTCTTTGATATCAAAGGGCTTGCGCTTATCTGTTGGAATAACGCCATATAGCTCTTTGGCATCATAGCGTGGTGGACGTGGTTTGATTTGATTCGGTACTTGCTTCGCAGGACGGTTTAGATGACTGACGATATTACGGGCAATCGATAACGCATGGGTATCGTTTTGCGCCAAGTGATCAACCACGCCTGACAGACGCGTATGCACATCGCCGCCGCCCAAGTCCTCGGCCGTAACTTCTTCGCCGGTTGCCGCTTTTACCAATGGTGGGCCACCTAAAAAGATGGTTCCTTGGTCTTTAACGATGATAGATTCGTCGCTCATCGCCGGTACATAAGCACCGCCAGCCGTACAGCTGCCCATGACCACGGCAATCTGTGGAATACCCGCCGCACTCATATTGGCCTGATTAAAAAAGATACGCCCAAAGTGTTCTTTATCAGGAAATACGTCATCTTGATTCGGTAAGTTAGCGCCACCCGAGTCCACCAAGTACACACAAGGTAGGTTATTTTCTTGCGCAATTTCTTGTGCACGCAGATGTTTCTTGACCGTCATTGGGTAATAAGTACCGCCTTTTACGGTGGCATCATTACAAACAATCATACATTCAGTGCCGTTAATGCGACCGATACCGGCAATCACGCCTGCCGCTGGAATATCTTCGCCATACATATCATGCGCTGCCATCGGAGCGACTTCTAAAAATGGCGTGCCCACATCTAGCAAACGCTCAACACGCTCGCGAGGCAAGAGTTTGCCACGGGCTAAATGCTTAGCGCGCGCACGCTCTGATCCGCCTTGAACGACTTTACGCAAGTGCACATATAAGTCATCAACCACTGCTTGCATAGCGGCACTATTCTGCTGAAATTCAGCGGCGTTTGGACTCAGTTTACTGGTTATGATAGCGCTCATGATATCCCTTTTCTTTAATGCGTAAATGCGAGTAGCTTTTTATGCGAGTTATTCTAACTGCTGGTTATTTTAGTCTTTACTAATATAAGTCATTAGTAAAATAAGAAATAAAACAGCTTAAGTTTTTATAGACCCAATTCTTCTTTCATTTGTTCAATGATTTTATATTTTTGAATTTTACCGGTAATGGTCATCGGGTACTCAGTCACAAAGCGATAATAGGTCGGCACTTTATAATGGGCGATATGCTCACTACAGAATTGGCGTACTTCTTCTTCCGTTAAGCAGCCCTCTTCTTTAGGAATAATCCAAGCAGCCAATACTTCGCCATAACGCTTATCTGGGATGCCAACGATTTGTACATCACGAATTTTCGGATGGCGATAGAGATAATTCTCGACTTCTACTGGATAGATATTTTCACCGCCACGGATGACCATATCTTTACTACGACCAACGACTTTGACATAGCCATCTTCGTCCATGGTTGCCAAATCACCCGTATGCATCCAGCCATCTTGAATGGCTTCGCGCGTTTTAAAGCGACTGCCCCAATAGCCTTTCATTACTGAGTAACCACGAGTCAGTAACTCACCAGTCTCACCTAACGGTACAATCTCACCTGTTTCGGTATCGATGACTTTGACTTCAAGCGCTGGCTGCACGAGTCCTACGGTCGAGACTTGCTTATCAAGTGGCGTATGCTCATTGGTCTGGCAAGATACGGGACTGGTTTCGGTCATGCCATAAGCAATGGTCACTTCCTTCATGTGCATCTCATCGATGACGCGACGCATGACCTCAATCGGACAGCTAGAGCCGGCCATAATGCCTGTACGCAAAGTGGATAAATCGAAATTTTTAAATTCAGGATGGTCAAGCTCAGCAATAAACATCGTCGGCACACCATGCAGACCCGTACATTTTTCTTCTTCTACCGTCTGCAGTACTGTTAGCGGATCAAATCCATCGTTCGGATAGACGGTACAACCGCCATGCGTGAGAATCGCTAAGTTACCAAGTACCATACCGAAGCAATGATACAAAGGTACCGGAATGCACAGCCTATCTTCTTCAGTGAGATTCATAGCCTCACCAATAAAATAGCCGTTATTCAGGATATTGCGGTGGCTTAAGGTGGCACCTTTTGGTGTACCGGTTGTTCCACTAGTGAACTGTACATTGATAGCATCCGTGTTTCTGAGCTGGGCTTGGCGCTCTGCAACACGCGGATCGTTGGCATCACCTTCAGCCATCCAAGCCGAAAACTTCTGCATATAATTAAACTCTTCATCAGAATTTGGCTCATCAATCCAAATAATGCGCTCAATCGTCGGAATCTCGACCAAATCAAGCTGAGTATAATCTTTATGATAAATCTCAGGGCACAGCTCGCGAATCAAACTCGCATAGTCGCTGCTTTTGAAATGGCGCATCAATACCAATGCTGAACACCCCAATTTATTCAACGCATATTGTAGCTCAAAGGTACGATAGGCAGGATTGATATTGACGAGGATAACGCCGGCTTTCGCGGTGGCTAATTGCATCAGCAGCCATTCGGCATTGTTGTGCGACCAGATACCGATGCGATCACCAATCTCAAGTCCCATCTCAATCATACTGCTTGCCAGCTGATTGACTTGCTGCTGTAGCTCACGATAAGTCCAGCGGATATTTTGGTGACGCACGACCAGTGCTTCGCGTTCAGGATATTTAGAGACTATAGCATCAAAGAAATCGCCGATGGTCGCTTCAATCAGCGGCACATCAGGACCTTTATCATAACTTTGTGTCAATGGTGCATTTGCCGAGCGTGCGCCCATATTGATGCTAGGAATGTTAGCTAAGATAGTATCGAAATCAATATTTTGCGTCATAACGAGTCCTTTCGTTTTACTTTTTATGGTGCTTATTGGTCGCCTATGACCCCTTCATTTTTCCTTGAACAGGTCTTGACTGGCGTTAGCTACTATACCGCCTTAAATCGAAAGCTGTCAATAATAGTAATACAAGATGTATCATTTAATTAAATATTTAAAATAATTACTCAGTAAAAGATAGCATAAAATATAGAGGGCTTAAATATAAAAAGCCAGTCATGCATTTTCTGCATGGCTAGCTTTTTAGTAAGGGCTAAGACTAAAAATTAAGTTTAAGATTTAACCGTTGGCGGCGATTTAATAGTAACGGTTGCGCTAACCGCATTGTTATCATCGAGCAAATCCATGATGAGCTCATCATCAGTTTCAGTCGCTACTTGCCAATTGCCATCCGCTTGCGGTACGCCTGTTACCATCACCGAAATCGCTTTATTTTTTAGGCGAATCATCGGTGGCTTATGCTCATAGCCACTATGCTCTAATCCCAAAATATCATCAGCAATCGTCGCTGCTTGTGCGCGCAGTGGCGCGACATAACGACAAGCGACGCCATTGATCGACATACAATCGCCAATGGCATAAATATTATCGGTAGTGGTACGCAGCGTCGGTGCGTCAACCTCGATGCCAGTACGACGGTTGAAATCAACCCCAGCGGCGGTTGGCAATGTACCATCAACGGTCAGACCTGTACTGGCAATCACATGGTCAACGATTAATATATCAGATGAATGAGCCGCAGTTTCTTCTGAATGAGAAGCAAGCGACTCATAACTAACTTGTAGCTTTTCACCCTCACTACCATCATTGATACGAATAACATCAGTTACTTGATAACCACCTAAAAAATTAATACCTTGTGATTTGACTGCTTCTGCAATACGCGCGGTCGCTTTTGCCGGTAGCATTTGTGATAAAGGCGCATCATTTAAATCAATTAGCGTCACCTGATGACCGGCTTTTAATAAGTCTTCGGCGATTTCTGTCCCAACCATACCAGCACCAACGATGGCAACGTGCTGACTGCCTGCTGCGAGCTTTTCTTGTAATTGACCAAAGCGCTCGATATGGTTGACATGCCAAACCAAGTCTTCCGGTAGGCTCTTAGGAAAGATAGGATGAGCGCCCACCGCTAACACCAGCTTATCATAGCTGATGGTTGCATAATTAGTATAGACAGGATCTGAGCGTAGCGCTGAAATAAGCTGTACGGTTTGGCTAGCAGGGTCAATATCGGTCACTTGCGTATTAGCAAGTAATGTCACTTTTGCCGCTTTTGCCGCATCAGCGCCAGTCGCACGTACCAAATCTGCCGCGCTTTTCTTTTGGCTAATCGCCATGGTTAGCATCGGTTTGTGATAACGGTCGCCACTGTCTGTCGTGATTAAAGTAATCGGAATATCTTTGTCTTTGGCACGAATCGCATCAATAACATGCCAGCCAGCCAATCCTGCGCCAATGATAACAATACCTTTTGATGTAGATGAACGTTCTGCACTCATATAAGCTCCAATGAAGTTAACGATTGTTTTTATTCGATTTTGCCAAATATCATTACGCTTATTGTATCAGTAAACAGACATTCACTCACCTATTCACCTAGGTAGCCATCTATACCAACAATACGGTTAAATATATAATCTCATCATATTCTGTGAACACAAAAAAAAGCGCCTATTAATTTAATAGGCGCTTTTTATAGATGTTATTTATAAATAATTCAAATAACAAAGTAGTTAGCCCTAATGATTGAGAATCTTCGATAAGAACAGTTGCGCGCGATCACTTTTTGCGCCTTCAAAGAATTCATCTTTACTACAGTTCTCGACGATATGACCTTCATCCATAAAGATAATACGATTAGCAACCTGATTGGCAAAACCCATTTCATGGGTCACGCACATCATGGTCATGCCATCGCGGGTCAGCTCAATCATGACATCGAGCACTTCTTGAATCATTTCAGGGTCGAGTGCTGAGGTTGGCTCATCGAAGAGCATCGCCACTGGATCCATCGCTAAGGCACGGGCAATCGCCACGCGCTGCTGCTGACCGCCAGACAGCTCAGCGGGATATTTTGCCGCCTGAACCGTTAGCCCAACACGATCTAAATAAGCCATAGCCTTTTTCTTAGCTTCGTCTTCTTTACGACCCAATACTTTAATTTGAGCAACAGTCAAATTATCAATAATCGTCAAATGCGGGAACAGCTCAAAATGCTGAAACACCATACCTACTTGGCTACGTAACTTTGGCAAATTGGTCTTTGGTGCACCGACTGAGATACTGCTGACCATTATCTTGCCCTTTTGAAAAGGCTCTAATCCATTGACAGTTTTAATGAGCGTTGACTTACCACTACCTGATGGACCGCAAACGACAACGACATCGCCTTTATGCACATGGGCGGTACAGTTATTCATCACTTGAAAGTCGCCATACCATTTACTGACATCAGTCATCTTGATGACAATCTCATTGCTAGCATGACCATTGTCGGTGACCAGTCCGCCAAATTCATTTATATACGTGTCAGCATTATTTATCACCGGCTCATTCATCACTGGCTCCTAACCACATTATTTTTACAATTATTAATAAAACCATTCTTACGCAGGTTTCTACACTGATCTAGAAAAACCTTAAAACCTTAAGCGTTTTTGCAGTTGCTGGACGCCAACAGAAGCGCTCAAACTGATGATAAAATAAACAGCACCTGCCCCAAGTATATACGGCGTCAGTAAGCCCATCAGCTCACCGCGTACATAAGCGGCGCGGAAGAAATCTGTCAAACCAATGGCAAAAACCAAGGTCGTATCTTGAAATAAAATAATACATTGCTGCAAAATCAGCGGTAACATTTTGCGAAACGCTTGCGGCAAAATAATCAATCGCATCGTTTGACCATAAGTCATGCCAAGAGCTTTTGCGGCATTGACTTGCCCACTACCGATAGACTGAATACCCGCGCGCACCACCTCTGAAAAGTATGCCGCTTCAAACATCATAAAAGCGACTACGCAGGAGGTAAAAGCGGTGTCAAGTTGCAGATATTTACCAGCGATCCAAAAATAAATCATCGGTACCGCAAAATAAAACCATAGCAATACTAATAATAACGGTACGGAACGGAAGTAATTGACGTATAGCTTAGCGGGTATCTCAAGCGCTTTGATACCAGACAAGCGCATCAACGCCAATACTGTCCCTAAGCTGATACCGCCTAAGATGGCTAAAAACAATACTTTTAAAGTCGTCAGCATGCCACCCATCAAACCAGGGTAAGCCGTTGCAAGTTCGGTCATCATATTCATTTTTGACTCCCTGCAATCAGCCCAGGCACACGCAATTTACGTTCAATCAACCCCATAATGGCAATTAATGACAGATTAAATACCAAATAAATAATGGTCGCATAGGTATAAATCTCAAGACTATTTTGAGTATATTCACTGATGGTTTTGGTTTGACTAATTAGCTCCATGACCCCTACCAAAGACGCAACCGAGGCGTTTTTAAAGCAGTTGGTCAACTCCGAGCTCAGCGGCGGTAAGATAACCCGAAAGGCTTGTGGCAGCAGCACCTCTTTATAGGCTTGTGGGATACTAAAACCGAGCGCGTAGGCGGCGTTGATTTGTCCTTTTGGCAGCGACTCGATACCGGTACGTACTTGTTCAACAATACGAGCAGCGGTAAATAAACCAAGACCGATACTGGCTGACAGCATGGCTGAGGTATTGGGAGACAAGTCTTTATACCACCACTCTTGGATGGACGGCGTTAGCCAACCGGGAGCGATATAGAACCAAAAAAACAATTGTACTAATAAAGGAATATTACGAAAAAAAGTCACATAAGCGGTGCCAATAGCACGCGCGCCTTTATTTGGTAAGGTGCGCATAATACCAAAGATGGTACCAACCACCATGGCGATTGCCCAAGCAATACTACCAATTAATAACAGCCAGCCGAGACCCGTAATCATCCAATGGATATACAGCTCGCTACCGATGCCGGTCTGCTCAAAGAGCACACCCCAGTTCCAGCTATAATTCATAATTGTCTCTCCGAGCAACGATTAAAAAGCCCACGCCTCAGACTGCTATCAAGAAACTTGACAAACAATCTGAATGCGTAAGCATGCTATGTTGAGGGACAAGGAACGTTATTGTGCAGTGGCAACTTTTGGCTGATCACTATCATGTGGATTGGCAATCAAGGCTTTTAAGTTATCTGACATCTCAAACTTTAGGTTGACATTTTTTGGTGGAATAGGATTCATGAACCATTTGTCATAGATAGTATTAATCTCGCCTGACTTAAAGACATTGGCTAATGCTTCATCAACTACGGCTTTAAATTCTGGATCATCTTTACGCATCATACAACCATAAATCTCAAACGATTGTGGCTCACCAACGATAACCCATTCATCTGGATTTTTTGCTTTGGCTTTTTCGCCAGCCAGCAATACATCATCCATCATAAAGGCATCAGCACGGCCGTTTTCTAACATGAGGAAAGCTTCGCCATGGTCTTTTGCTGAGATGATATTGATATTCATCTTTTTGTCATCGTTGTATTCACGAATATAACGCTCTGACGTCGTACCGGCAGTTGTGACCAAGGTTTTACCTTTTAAGTCATCAAAGCCTGTGATACCTGAATCTTTTTTGGTTAATAGACGCGTACCGATTTCAAAGAAGCCGTTAGAGAATGCCACTTGCTTTTGACGTTCTTCATTGTTGGTCGTTGAACCACACTCGAAATCTACCGTGCCGTTCTGTACCAATGGAATGCGGGTTTGTGAAGTAATCAAGTTATAGCGGATTTTTAAATCTGGCATATTGAGTTTTTCTTTGACCGCGTCCACCACTTTCATCTCTAAATCATGCGCATAACCGATTGGCTGATTTGGATCATCAGCGATATAGGAGAACGGAATAGAGGAGTCACGGTGACCGACTACAATAGTACCTGACTCTTTGATTTTTTGTAGGGTACCGTTGGCATTTGCAGCCGCTTCTGTTGTAGCTGCACCATCTGCTGGCGTCGCTTCAGTATTGGTTTGATTGCTATTATTACAGCCCGCTAAGCCAAGGGCCATAAAGGCAACCAGAGTTAGAGGTTTTGAGATTAAGTAGCTCATGAGACACATCCTTTTATCACATTATCACAAAATTAAGAGGGGACTTTGGCGTTGTTTAAGCCATTATTCGACTTTATATTGGTCATTAAATGACTTTTCCGCCATGCATCCGTGCTTGTTGCTGTTAGTTATCACTATGCAACTTAATGTTACTGTACAACAATTTGAGCGGTGATGGTAAACTTTTTTAATGAGACTGATATTTTAAGGCTTTAGGTTTTGTAGCATCAATAAACACTCAATAAATTAGGCAGTAGTGCCCATCAACTTAGCGTTATTTAAAAAATTAATACCAGCATATATCCTTTATGAATCACTTAAATTAAACCAATAACCCAACCGCTATGATTGATAAATAACGATTAATCCCCATAAAGCTAACAACTTCTTAATACTAGCTATGACCTATGACACAAGATACTCAAGCCTCAAATACAGATAACCAAACGGTTGCCAATAGCCACGATAACGATGTGCGCCAACGCTTTTTTATTGAAGACTCACCGGTGCGCGGTGATGTGGTGCGCCTATCACGCAGCTATGCGACGACGATTGCGCAAAAGCCTTACCCTGAAGCGATTAAGCGCTTATTGGGTGAGATGCTGACGGCAGCAAGCTTGCTTATTAGTACCGTTAAAATTAATGGTCGCTTATCGATTCAATTGCAATCATCAGACAGCGACAGCTTGCTCAATTGGGCGATGGCAGAATGCGATCAAGACGGTATCATCCGTGCGCTTGCCAGCTGGAAAGGCGACACTGACGAGCAAGTGCAAGCATGGGAAAATATGATTCATGCTAAAGAAGCGTTTGCTGAATTGGGCGCTGCTGGTCAAGGCGTATTGTTTATTAATATCCAGCCTGATGGCGGTGAGCCGTATCAAGGTATAGTTGAGCGCAGCCATGACAATTTGGCTGATTGCTTAGCCCATTATCAAAAACAATCGGCGCAGATTCCGACGCTGATTAATTTGGCGTCCGATGGTTTGCAAGCCGGTGGTATCTTGGTACAAATGCTGCCTCGTACGGCTAAAGAAACTTATGAAGTTGAGCAAAATCAAGACGCCGGTATCGATGATGATTTGTGGACGCGCTTAAGTGTATTGACGCGGACGCTAAAAGCAGAAGAGCTGACCACGCTTGATACCAATGAGATTCTTTATCGCTTATATAATGAAGAAAAAGTCGTTGCCCCTGACCCTGTCTCTTTATCCTTTGGTTGCACTTGCTCACGCGAGAAGTGTGAAATGGCAATCGAGCAAATTGGCGAAACTGAAGCTTTAGATATCGTTGAAGAGCAAGGCGGTACTTTTGAGATGGATTGCGGATTTTGCGGTGAAGTCTATAAATTTAACAAAGACGATGTGGCGACAATTTTTGCTGAGTAGTGTTTAATTATATTTCTTTGTGATTATTTGATTTTTCTTAATTAAAAAAACCCTCAAGTGTGAAGCTTGAGGGTTTTTTTGTTTTTATCATTCTAGGCTTATTGCTCTAAACTTATTAACAACTATATCAATGATTTTAAGAATGCTTAATCCGCAACCTCGTCTATTTCTGGATAAGAGTAGATACGGTCTTCAAGCGCATATTTGGCTTCGTGCGCGTCACCCTGCCTATTGGCTAATAACCAAGTAACGATTTGCTGATGCACCCTATCGTTAGAAATTAAGTTCATATGATTGACGCCATAAAAAATCGCCTTATGACCCTCTGGCACATTCAACGTATGCTCTTCGGTATATTCGCCAAGCGCCGACTCTACCGACACCAGTCCATCGCCAAGTAAGCTTGTGGTTTTAGATTTATAATGAACCTCGACCAGAGCCGCCGCCACCAAATAGGTATTCACATGCAAAGGCAAGCGTGTCGGATGGCGAAATTCTGCCGGCAGCACACTACGACCTTCGGCAGATTTCCAGTCTGCATCGCGAATACTGCCATAACGCAAATCAATAATTCCTGCGCTGCGCAAATCACCCAATTTTGCCAGCGAACCTGCAAAAGGCAGCTTAGCGATTTTATCTTGGACAAAATGACCAATCTGCTCCAAGCTTGCGCCATGATGCGGCGAGCCTAAAGTGATGAGATTGCCGACGCGTTTGACCCAGCTAAACCCTTGCTCTTTACCATAAAACAGCGCGCTACGACTCAGCAAACCGCCCATGCTATGACCGATTAAATCAAGCTGGGTGATGTCGGGATTATTTTCGACCAAATCTTGTAAAACTTTTGCAAAGCTACGCCCATTACTGGAGATACGTCGACCGGTATTATAGTTCAAATACAATACCGTGGTATTTGGCAGACTGCTACTCAGTGTTTCAGCCAAATCACCTTCGTCTGATATCTGCCAACTCAAATGACTCATACAAAGCCCATGGCATAAAATAACCACCCGCCCTGATAATGTATCGGTTTGCACACCATTGTATTTATCATATAGCACCATCGATACTGCCAATGGATTATGATGAGTGACAAGGTGATCGCCCATGACACCATTTAAGATATTAACCATACGGCGGAGGTTTTTTGGTAAGGGCTGTATTTTTTTAGGCTTTAAAACGGTGTTATAAAGCCGCAGTCCGGTGGCAAGATTATTACCGACCAATTGCATTGCTTGGCGTACCGTACCATAAATGCGACCAGTGATACCGCGCTGCCAATGCTCAATATTGCCTTTATTAAAGCGACCTAAAGGACGCAGCAAAATCTCACGATGAATAGCTTCTACGATATCAGTGACTTCCACCACGCCCATCGTTGCAAGCTGAGCCAAACCCTCAAAAAAATCAACCAAAGAGATAGGCTGATGCGGTTTACTATAGCTGTTATCGACCATTTCTGCGCTTAGCTCATCGACGTAAATATATTCGAGTTTCGCCAGCTCTTCATAGACATCGCCTTGAAAACCTTCATCAGCACCCTCTTCGCTATCAGGGGGACGCCGAGTGGTGGCAAATAAATCATGAATGCTTTCTAAAGGTCTTGGATTGAGCATAGTTTTGATACATCAAGCGATTAAGGAGGTTTTCCATACTAGCCTGTAAATGCTCTAAACAGAAGAGAATGATTTAACTATCCCGTATATTTATTGTCAGGATGGTTATAAGTATATTAGCAAATGTATTATTTACGGTTTTTTCTTAATGTTTTAATCAACATAGTCAGTGAAAAGTAATATCGATACATCACGCACTACTAATATCAATTTTTCTTGCTTGCTGTGCCTGCGCAGACAGAGGCTACAAAAAATTGATATAAGCAATACCCTAGCGTTTTTAGGATGTTTTGACTATAGAATATAAAATTATCATGCCAAATTTTTAGCATAAAAAAACCCCAAATATTATTTGAGGTTTTGATAATGATTAGCAGGCTTGTTATTTAGAGTATTATCATTGAAAGTATTGCCGTTAAAGACATTGTGATTAATACAATTTATCATTCACAGCTAACTAATAGCTTATTTAACTTCTGCTTGCCATTCATGAGCGCCCAGTTTTAAGCTTAATTGGTCGCCTGCTTGTAATGCGCCCACACCACTTGGCGTACCAGTCATAATGACATCGCCTGCTTGCAGGCTAAAGGCGTGACTGATATTTGCCAATAACTCATAAACAGGAAATAGCATTAAGGCACTATCGCCGTCTTGCTTGAGCGCATCATTGATAGTCAACTGATAATGCACATTTTTAAAATCGCCAAATACTTGTGGGTCAAGCCAATCGCCAAGCACGCAGGCGCCATCGAAGCATTTAGCGCGCTCCCATGGATGACCTTTTTCCTTTAGCTCAGTTTGCAGCTCGCGCAAGGTCAAATCTAAGCCCAAGGTTACACCACCAATCGCTTGCTTGGCTTCTTCAATCGTTGCTGCTGATAGGTCGGCTGCTAATTGTACACACAGCTCTGCTTCATAATGGGTCTCACCATACAGCGCTGGATTTGGACAGACCACGTCCTGACGGATAGACACCACCGAAGAGGCAGGCTTCATAAATAATATCGGCGCTTTAGGTACTTCGTTACCTAATTCTTGAGCATGCGCCGCATAGTTACGACCGACGCAGACCACTTTACCAATAGCTGCACGTAAACGCTCGTTGGTATAATGAATGCTGTCGGCAGTATTATCATTACTAACGCCCGCAGCAATCGCATCGGCTAAAGACATATGTGGTGATTGGCTCATATTAGACTCTCACAGCAAATTATAGATATTTTAAAAATAGACAGATACTGCATTATTTAACACGGCGTTTATAATAAGTGGTTTTCATGACAACTTATTAACCAACGGTACGTGTGGTTACATCTGGCGGTACATAACTTGCGTGACGATTCATTCTTTTTTCAAACATTCTAAAGCTAAACAAGATAACCCATGACAGCAATAGGTAAACGATACCGGCGGCAAAGAATAATTCCATCAAAGTATAAGTACGCGCACTAATGGTACGAGCAACGCCCGTGATATCCATCAGAGCGATGGTTGATGCCAGCGCACTGCCTTTTAGCATAAAGATAACTTCATTACTATAAGCGGGAATCACAATACCAAAAGCACGCGGTAAAGTAATACGGGTCAGCTTCTGCCATTTCGACATACCAATCGCATCGGCGGCTTCAAGCTCGCCGACGGGAATATTTTGAATCGCACCACGGATAATCTCGGCTAAATAAGCACTGGTATTAAGGGTAAAGGCAATAATGGCACACCAGTAAGCTTGGCTTAGTACTGGCTCCCATAAAAACGAGTTACGTACCGCTTCAAACTGCCCAAGACCATAATAAATCAGGAATATCTGTACCAGTAGCGGCGTGCCACGGAAAAAGAAGATATATAAAAACGGTAAAACTTGTACTAGCCAATTTTTGGACAGCCGTAATAATGCCAAAATTAAACCAAAAAATAGCCCGATAATACCCGAGAAAACGACTAGCTGTACGGTCAATACCGCGCCATTAAGTAAATCAGGGATATGGTCAAAAATGACCTGCCAATTCCAATCCATAGTATTTCTCCTCTACCCTATGGTCGATTGACTGTGAGTGGTTTGATGGGGACTAGTTTGACGGCTGAGCTTTTTGGCATAACGCGCCGCCGGATTGGCGCGCCATTCAAGCCACATCATAAAGCCGGTAATCAACATGGTCAGACCCAAATAAATAATCGCCGCTGCCATATAAAAGGTAAACGGCTGCTGTGTCGACTGCGCTGCACGCGAGGACTGATACATGATGTCTTTGAGACCGACGACTGAAACCAAGGCCGTATCTTTAAGCAACACCAAAAACAGATTGCCCAGACCTGGCAGCGCAATTTGCCATACTTGCGGCAAGGTAATACGATAAAAGGTCTGGAAAGGACGCATCCCAATCGCTTGCGCCGCTTCACGCTGCCCTATTGGAATCTCTTGAATCGACATGCGAAAAATTTCAGTCGCATAAGCACCAAACGCAATAGACAAGGCCATCACCCCGCCCCAAAAAGCGCTAATCTCGACATAGTCGTTATAGCCGAACTTTTTGAGGATGCTCATCAGCACGATAGAGCCACCATAGTAGATAAACAGTACCAATAACAGCTCTGGAATCCCGCGCATCGTGGCGGTATAGACCGTCGCAAGTTTACGCAGCAGCCAAATATTAGACAGCTTTGCTGTAGCACCGAGCAAACCTAACGCCATACCGATGACCAAACTGGTCATGGCAAGTTTTATGGTGACGGTTGCGCCGCTTAGTAATAGCGCGCCAAATCCTTGTAAATCAAACACAATTATCCACTCAGTCTCTTTATATTAGCAATTTGCAAAATATGAGTTAAAAGAATCAGCATCAATAGCTGAGCGCTGCCAATAATCGTCTGCTAGACCAAATAGAGCTTGGCCTCAGTTACGTCATAGAGTGACGTCAGATAAATACGATTATTGCGGCGGTAATTGACACAGTAGAAATGAGCGCTGATTTTATCATATTCGCCGCCAGCTATGTTAATACTGACATGTAAAAGCGCTGTCTAAATAGGTGCTTATCAGCATAAATATCAAATAAATCCGTGAGATTTGATAAAAGTTGACCGTCAATCACACTTAAAACGTAATGACTTGCTATAAAAAGCAAAAAAGACATCACCATTATGGCAATGTCTTTATGCTTCAATAGCTTTGGGCTTCAATAGCTTGATACTTATTAAGACAGTATTTATTCATGATACTGATGTATCAAACCATCTAGTATCAAATCATTATTGTGCGGCGCTATCTACTGTTGTTGCTTTTGGTATTGGTGTTGCTGCTGGTGTTGGCGTCACACTTACTGGTACAGCAAAATACTTTTGATTGATTTTATCATAAGTGCCATTGGATTTTAAATTGGCCAATGATTGATTAATTTTTGCTTGTAGTGCTGCATCATTAGGACGCACGGCAATGGCAAAGTTATCATTAATATCAATCTCATCGCCTTTTAGCACGTACTCGCTACCTGATGCTGAGCCAAGCCACTCTAGCGCCGGCAGTTTGTCAGATATCATGGCATCGACGCGACCTGCACCTAAATCTAAAAACGCATTACTCAAGGTATCATAGAGCTTCATATTGGCTTTTGGATAAGCATTTTCTAACCACTGTGAAGAGATGGTCGAGCGCTGCGCAGCAATAGAATGTGCATTGATATCGTTGCTATTTGCTGGATCAAAGCTGCTGTCTTTCTTGGCTAAGAACACCAACGCATTGCTAAAGTACGGATCGGTAAAAGCAACTTGCTTTGCGCGCTCAGGCGTCACCGACATTGCCGCGACGATGGCATCATACTTACCAGCTTTAAGCCCAGGAATAATACCGTCCCAATCTTGCGCCATGATTTCGCAGGTCATCTTCATATCAGCGCAAATAGCATTGGCAATTTCAACATCAAAGCCGCCCAATGTCCCATCAGCATTGGTATAGTTAAAGGGTGCATAAGCCCCTTCGGTACCGATACGCAGTACATTATCATCAGCCGCAGAGGTATTATTTTCAGTCGCTTCCTTAGTATTAGTGGCGTCTGAGCTAACGTTTTCATTAGTCTCGTTTTGACCATTGCTGCAACCCGCCAAAGCCAACAGCGCAGCTAGGGCTAGCATCATCTTTGTCTTCGGATTTGAGAAACGCTCGCTAGGTGACGAAAGGATAGCAGACGTAGTAGTCATGCAGGCTGGGACAAGATGGTTGCTCATAATCATCCTTGATGTTATTACAGAGTAAAATACTATAAACGGGATAAAGCACGCTTTAGCTAAAACGTGCTTTATTAAAACCAGCGCTTACCTAATAGACCTTTGTTAAAAGCCCTATTATTTAGTCGCGGCTTCTGCTTGTTCTTCTTTGGCAATTACCGCATTAGCATCGACATTACCATCATCAACGACCACCACTTCTTTGACACCCTCAGTCGCTACGGCTTTTTGCGCCGCCGCTGTTGAGCTGGTACCAAAATAGCTACCAGTGATTTGATCATAAGTACCATTGTCTTTTATTTCAGCCAATGCTTTATTAAACTTAGCAACTAATGGATCGCCTCTGCGGAAAGCAATACCCATCGCATCATCACTGGTGCTGATTTCTTGACCTTTGACTTCGTAGTCTTTACCCGCTTCGGTTTTCAGCCAATCTATACCGGTAACTTTATCAGACATCATAGCACGCACACGACCTGAGGTTAGGTCTAGATAAGCATTGTCTTGGGTGTCATAAAGTTTGATATCAGAGTCAGCGTGTTTTTCTTGCAGATACTGTGACGCCACCGTTGAGCGCTGTGAAGCAATCGGCTGACCTTTTAAACCTTCCACACTAATATCATCGCCTTTTTTACCGATTAGGATGATACCAGTATGAAAGTACGGGTCGCTGAATTCGACCACTTCTTTACGCTCAGGAGTGATTGACATACCCGCGATGGCCGCATCAAATTTCTGCGCGTTCAGCCCTGGAATTAAGCCATCCCAATCTTGTGAGATGACTTCACACTTGGCTTTCATTTGCGCACATAAAGCGTCAACTAGCTCAATCTCATAGCCGATTAATTTACCATCAGCGTCAGTATAACTAAAAGGTTTATAGCTTGATTCTGTGGCGATTTTGATGTTTAAAGGCGCCTCAGTAGCGGCATCTGTTTCAGTACTTTCAACTGGTGCTGAGCTGTTATTACAAGCCGTAAGCATAAGCATCGCTGCACTAAGGGGTGCAAGCCACAAGGCTTTTTTGCTTATTGATGATGTCATTGAAGTAATCATAGGGGTTATTCCTTAATATATTGACCAGCCGTTTATTAATCCGAAATGGGTCAGTCATTCGTTAGCCAACGCTCTCAAACAGTATCTTAGTTAAAGACTACTTCAAAAGCGTCGCAAGCAAATTATTGACCGAAGTTTTCCTGTTCAAGACGAGCAAGCTCACCGTTACTACGGATTTGGCTCAGTGCTTTGTTAAAGCTGTCTTTGATTGGATCACCTTTACGGACAGCAATGGCAATATTATCGTCGTTATCAATCTCATCACCCACGATACCGAAACCTTCTGGATTGTCCGCTAACCATGATTTGGCAGAGACTTTTTCAGCAAGTACTGCATCACTACGACCAGATTTTAGGTCTAAATAAGCATTGTCATAATTATCATAGAGCTTAACGTTGTTACCGTCTTTGCCTTCATAATTGTCTTGTAAATACGCACCTGGTGTCGTTGAACGTTGACCGCCAAGGGTTAGACCTTTGATGGCTTTAGGGTCAAAGCCGCCTTTGGTATCGGTTAGCCAAACCATGGTATTGGCAAAATACGGCTCGCTGAAATCGACCTTTTCTTGACGTTCAGCCGTGATAGACATACCAGCGATGACCGCATCATATTTTTGCGCCAATAGACCTGGAATGATACCATCCCAATCTTGGGCAACGATTTCACATTTGGCTTGCATTTGCGCACATAACGCATTGGCAACATCAATATCGAAACCTGCCAAGCTGCCATCGGCATTGGTATAGTTAAAAGGAGGGTATGCGCCCTCGGTGGCGATACGAATGGTCTTGCCAGCCGTTTCTGCTGCAGGGGCATCAGCGTTGGTATCAGCAGCATCATTTGCTGGCTGACTACAAGCACCAAGCATAAGCGCGGCGGTAACAGTGATCGATGACCACAATAGGCGAGAATTCGACATCATACATTCCTTAAATTCTGATGGATTTTTTAATATAGGGTTCTGATATTTTGTTCTCTGACGTCCCTGCCAGATAAGCAATTTAATTAACAGAAGACACAAGCAGCCGTTACTAGCGACTGCCTGTAAACCTTTTGATAATACCTGACTCAAATATCAAAAACAAACGTTTTGCATACCGACTGTGATTATTGAGCAATAAACGCTCTAAGAAAATTACGAACAAGCAATTTTGGCGTTTTAAGCGTTTAAAAACCATTAAAATTAAAGCAATTGAACACTGTATTTTAGTTTTGTCGATGCGCTGCCATAAAGTCTTTGACGCGCTCAGACTTTGGATTATCAAAGACCTGCTCAGGCGTACCAATCTCTTCAATAACGCCTTGATGTAAAAACACCACTTTGCTCGATACTTCACGCGCAAAACGCATCTCATGGGTAACAATCAGCATAGTACGCCCCTCTTCTGCCAGCTCACGCATGACGGCGAGCACTTCATTGACCAGTTCAGGGTCGAGTGCTGAAGTAGGCTCATCAAATAATAATACTTGCGGTTGCATCGCAAGGGCGCGCGCAATCGCCACACGCTGACGCTGACCGCCCGACAAGTTCGCTGGGTAAGCATCTTTTTTATCAAGCAAACCCACTTTATCGAGCAGTTTTTCCGCATCGCTAATCGCTTGGTCTTTTTTAATTTTTAGGACTTGCGTTGGCCCTTCAATAATATTTTGCAAAATGGTCTTATGTGGCCACAAGTTAAAGTTCTGGAAAACAAAACCAACGCGCGCCCGTAAGCTCTCTAACTGCTTGATGTCTGCCGCTTGCAATTCGCCTGACTTAGTAGGTTTCAGCATCAGCTCATCATTACCAATGATGATACGACCCTGATTGGGCTTTTCAAGCAGATTAATACAGCGCAATAAGGTTGACTTACCAGAGCCAGACGAGCCTAAAATAGAGATGACGTCGCCATCATAGGCAGTGAGCGA
Source organism: Janibacter sp. CoH_79_TC_3 (assembly GCF_058197955.1). Classification (NCBI taxonomy): domain Bacteria; kingdom Bacillati; phylum Actinomycetota; class Actinomycetes; order Micrococcales; family Intrasporangiaceae; genus Janibacter; species Janibacter sp. CoH_79_TC_3. Next base: position 115,263 of record NZ_JBXWIV010000003.1, on the reverse strand, counting down.
CACTCCTTTTAGCACAGCCAATGAGCCGTAGCTTTTATGGAGGTCTTGTAAATCTAAGGCGATAGGGCGAGTCGGATTCTTTGCAATATCAAGCATGGTTTAGCAGACTTCCAATAAATATGAGTGAAAACATGAATAAAAAATGCGCTATCAAACAGCTCTATAATAAATAACCACTTTATCAATATGAGCAATACAAAGCAGTATTTTAGTAGTGCTGTGTTAGTCACATTATTCCGATAACGTTATGATGGGTTCAATAAAGGCGCGATATTGTCGCCTATAATGCAATAAAAAGCCAAACCTTGTCACTTTTGCCTGTTAGCTTTTGACCAAGCAATATCCTTTATAAAATGAGGCCCATAACGTACAGTCAGTTATGGGCCTCATTTTATCATCTTAACGCCGTTAGCGCTGTTTTATCTGCGGCATTAATAAGTCGAAATGTGCTCTTCGCTTTCAGTACCATCGATTACTTCTGCATCATCGGCCGTTGCTACTGCCACATCATCGTTTGGTCCAACTGCCATAGCTTCGTTATTGTTGGCAGCAGCACTGTCATTCGCGCTGGCAACAGCTACGTTATCATTGCTGCCTGCTGTAGCAACCCCAGTGGCTTCATCTTCTACCGCTGTCTGCGCATCGGCTGTTGGTTGAACATCCATCGGCGCTTCATCTTTTTTGCCGCAAGCACTGATACTTAATGCCGCTGCCACCAAACCAACCGTTAACCAGTTTTTATAAGCCTTATTTTCAATCGCCATTTCATTCTCCATCATAGGTAATAGATGTTTGTCATATTAGCGCTCACTATACTCACGATTTATAGGTACTACCTTAGCAGTTACAGCGCAGTTCTGTTAAAAATACGTAACAGCGCCCTAACTTTTAACTATTTATCTTTTTATTTATAGATGCTATTTATTGCGGATAAAATTTAAGTACGATTAAAAACACCAATCCAAATATTTAATAAAAACAATCAAAAATGATTTCCAAGAAAACTCTACAGTGCTTGATAAACGGTCTCTGTTCACAAAATCAACTTTACTATCGGCCTCATCTCCTCTATGTTAAATAACAGAGCGCCATTAGTTTCTAAAAAACAGTCAGGTGCTAAAAAATATATTTCTGTGGATTGCTGATGATAATTGGCGGCTTTAGCTGCTTTTCTTTATGCCTGAATCTATATATGAACATTTTATAAAATCTAGGATTCATCATTTAGTATTTATCATTACTAATCCAGAAATCCTCTATTGATAACTATAAGGAAGTTAATTTATGAGTCAATCGAATACCACAGATGTTACCGCATATATGCAAAACGTTGGTAAGCAAGCACGTGCTGCATCACGAGCACTGGCGGCAGCAAATACTGGCGATAAAAATTCAGCGTTAATGGCAATTTATGATGAGTTGAAAAGCGCTAAAGCCGATATTTTAGCAGCTAATAAAGTCGATATGGATAAGGGCGCAAAAAACAACTTAGATGCCGCCTTGCTAGATCGCCTAGAACTAAATGACGCGCGCTTCGATGGTATGCTACAAGGCTTAAAAGACGTCTCCGCGCTGCCCGACCCGATTGGCGCAGTGACAGATATGACCTATCAGCCATCAGGTATTCATTTGGGCAAAATGCGCGTGCCACTGGGCGTGGTCGGGATGATTTATGAGTCGCGTCCCAACGTGACCTTAGAAGCCGCTTCCTTGGCGCTAAAGTCCGGTAACGCTATTATCTTACGTGGTGGCTCTGAAGCCTTTGAATCCAATCAAGCGATTGCCAAATGCATTTTAAAAGGTTTAAACAAGGTCGGCCTATCTGAGCATAGTGTGCAAGTGTTAGAAACCACTGACCGCGCTGCTGTTGGTGAGCTGATTACCATGACAGAGTATGTCGATGTTATCGTGCCACGCGGCGGTAAAGGTTTGATTGAACGTATCAGCCGTGATGCGCGCGTCCCTGTGATTAAGCATTTAGATGGTAATTGTCATACCTTTATCGATAGCGACGCCGATGCCGACATTGCTATCAAAGTTAGCGTCAATGCCAAAACTCATCGCTACGGCACTTGTAATACCATGGAGACGCTATTGGTCGATGAAGCCATCGCCAATGAGTTATTACCAAAGATTGCTGAAGCCATCGTAAAAGCCGATGATGCCATGCAACTGCGCCTTGATGACAAATCACAGGCTATTTTAAATGAAAATGCTACCCTTAAAGGTCATCTATCAGCGGCGACTAGCGAGGACTGGGATACCGAATATCTTGCGCCTATTTTAGCGATTAAAGTGGTATCGGGTATCGATGAAGCGATTGAGCATATCAATACTCATGGCAGCCAGCATACCGACGTTATCATTACCGACAATTATACCAAGTCGCAACGCTTTATCCGCGAAGTCGATTCGGCGAGCGTGATGATTAACGCCTCTAGCCGTTTCGCCGATGGGTTTGAGTATGGTCTTGGGGCTGAAATCGGTATCTCAACCGATAAAATCCATGCACGTGGACCGGTTGGGCTGGAAGGCTTAACTTCACAAAAATGGATTGTCTACGGTCATGGTGAAACACGCGCCTAGCTCAATACCTGCCTAGCGCATTATTTCCACCCTATAATTTATGACCCAATTCAAGTATAATCAATAAAAAACGTCAGCTTCATTGCTGGCGTTTTTTTATTATTGATAAATATGCTATATATGACATATAAAAATTATTTTGCTGAATAATAACCATGCTATAGGAAGCCGCGCCCATGCAAAGTGGCAAGATTAAACACTGGAATGCCGATAAAGGCTATGGCTTTATTGAGGTAGACAATCAAAATGAAGATGTCTTCTTTCATATCAGCACCGTGCGCTTATCGCAGCCTATAAGCGAGGGTCAACGCGTCTATTTTAACAGTCAGCGTAATGAAAAAAATCAGTTGCGTGCGACTGAAGTTACCTCTAATGAATTGAGTATCTTAGAAACTGTCGATTCAAAAAATTCAGTGACTAATTCAGCACAACACAACGTAGATAATGCTCAACGCAAAAACAATCGAAACGCTGATCAGAAAAGCAATCGGCATAAAAATACTCATGGCAGCCAACATAAAAAAAGTGGCTTTTCTACCCTATTAAGTTTCATCGCCCTTATTGCTGTGGCGGTTTTTTTCTTTGGGGATTTAAAATCCAGTTTATTTGCAGATAGCACGTCAGCAACTTCTATATCGCAGACTGACTCTAACTCTAGTACAGCACCTATCACAGGTGATGCACAAATAGATCAGACGCTGGCGCTGATTCAACAAGGCGGGCCGTTTCCTTACCCTGATAAAGATGGCACAACCTTTTATAATCGCGAAGGTCAACTACCTGCCCAGTCGCAAGGCTATTATCGCGAATATACCGTGCCTACGCCGGGAGTTTCTGGTCGCGGCGCACGGCGTATTGTGACGGGCGGTCATCCACCGACTATTTATTATTTGACCGTCGACCATTACGATAGCTTTCGACAATTGCAGGTGAACTGATATGAGCCAAGCGATTTACTATGTTAATCAAAACAGCATTAATCAAAACCTAATTAACCAAAATAGCATTATCAAAAACAATCAAAACAGCATTGCCCAAAAAGATGAAGCGCTTATTAACAGCATTCCTGAGCACGCGATTAACATTCCAATTAGCGATGTTTTAGATAAAGAAAGTTTGCTGAAAAGCTTAGCGAAAGCCGCCAATTTCCCAAGCTATTTTGCCCATAATTGGGACAGCGCTTGGGATTGTGTGACCGACAGTGATATCACAGATTTCACGCTTTACTTAAATAAGGTAGAAAAAATCAACACTGAGGACTTTAATGTCTTTAAGAGCATCATTGAAGACGCCTACAAAGATTTTGGCAAACCGCGACTTTGGATTATTATGGCATCCGACGATTCTTTGAGTCGCCCATAAGATAAGAATCTGAATTCGAGATAAAAACAGATTTATCCCGAATTCAGATTAATTTATATTTATATAAAGGATTAACATATGGAAATCACCCTAAACGGCTATTACACCTTGATATTAGCCACACTGGTACTTTTGCTTGGACGCTTCTTGGTCAAGAAGATCAAGTTCTTAGAAGACTTTAATATTCCAGAGCCTGTCGCAGGCGGTCTGGTTGCTGCTGCGATTGTATATGCTCTTAATTTAATATGGGGTTATACCTTTAGCTTCAATCAAGCATTACAAACTGCGACCATGCTGATGTTTTTTGCATCCATTGGTCTGAGTGCCGATTTTGGACGCCTGAAAGCTGGTGGCTCACCGTTACTCATTTTCACCATTGTCGTCTCCGTTTTTATTATTTTGCAGGATGTGGTGGGCGTAGCAATGGCAAGCGCGCTTGGGCTTGATCCTCTGCTCGGCTTGGTCACAGGTTCAATCGCCCTAACAGGCGGGCACGGAACGGCTGGTGCATGGGGTGTTGTGTTAGAAGAACAGTATGGTGTGGTTGGTGCCACCACCCTCGGTATTGCCGTTGCTACTTATGGTTTGGTTGCAGGTGGCTTGGTTGGTGGCCCTGTTGCACGTCGATTGATCAATAAAATGGGACTTAAACCAACACCTGTCAATCCAAATCCAAGCGAGGTGGAAAAACTGGCTGGTAAGCAATCGTTATACAGTACCAAACATACCGAAGATGACGATCATAGACATGAAGAGATGTTTGAGAAGCCTGATAACATTCGTCTGATTACTGCCTCTTCTACTATCGAAAGTTTGGCATTGTTTGCAGGCGCTTTAGCGTTTGCCGACCTGATGACCATCGTTGCACAGGGCACCGCATTTGAGCTGCCCACCTTCGTTTGGGCATTAGCAGGCGGTGTTATTATACGTAATGCGTTAACCATGGTGTTCAATTTTGATATGTTCGACCGTGCTATTGATGTGATTGGTAATGCTTCGTTAAGCCTATTTTTAGCCATGGCGCTGTTATCCCTAAAACTGTGGGAGTTGACAGATTTGGCGGGTCCAGTCTTGATAATCTTACTCGTGCAAACTGCCGTCATGATTGGTTATGCTTATTTTGTCACCTTTAGAATCATGGGCAAAGATTATGATGCGGCGGTACTGGCAGCGGGACATTCGGGTTTTGGTATGGGCGCAACGCCAACGGCTATTGCTAATATGCAGGCAGTGACCGATCGCTATTTACCATCACCTAAAGCATTTTTGATTGTGCCGATGGTTGGTGCTTTCTTTGTCGATATCGTTAACGCAACTATCTTGCAGATATTTACGAAGATACCGTTTTGATAAAAAACATATATTTAGAAAGTTAGATTAAATTGATTTAAATAAGCCCCGATTATATTTTTATAATCGGGGCTTTTCTGATTCTACTAGTAAACAATAAGTAGTGACACTCTACCACTTCTGTATGGTGTGTGCGAATATTATAACAACTAGACGCTTCCCAGCAAATAAGACTTATTTTTACAAAAAATCAGCTTTAATATTACAAACTCAGCTTCATAAATGCTTAAAATCGGGTAAAAGATTCCACTAAAACAACTAATGTAAAACAGACAGCTAAGTAGAGAGCCAAATACAATTTAGCAAATTAATAGGCTTGTCTCAACTGTTTTCTGAATAACTTGCTTAAGATGTCTATCTCACCCCAGTCGACAAACCAACAGTATTGACTAAAGAACTCGACATACTCTTCGATTATCTTAGATTGATTATTTTGGCTGATAAACTTCTCTACTACTACTTTCGTAATCGCCTTCTTATCTTTATCGTTAATGTACGGACAACTCATAGAGTCCATATAAAGATGCATAGCTTCTGATGATTTTTTAGCTTCTGGAAGAATTTTTAACTTTTCTTTTATGCTTTTTATAATAAAATCATTAAGAATACTATAACTATTTTTACGTCCTACAATGAATAGCCCAGTTATTAATGAAAAGTAGTCAATATTAGAACTATCACCACCAAAGATATAATCTTTCAATTTCTCTTCACTGGGTAAATAATAGTCTCCAATATCATTAAGCGTCAGCAAGATGTTCAAGCGCTCTACCATACAGGCAGAAGATGTCGATAGCTCATTTTGTAATAAATCAGTCAGACCAGTATGTACTTTATGAGCAAATTTTTCATGATAATCAACAAGTTCATTTTTACTAAAACGAGTCATAATAAGAATTAGGCGAGAGAAAGAGAAAGACTGTGTAACCTTAGGTTCAAGAGAGAATGCATACAAAGATAAGTCAAACACAAAAATAAAATAGTTAATTACAACATCAAGGTCATTCTCATCTACCTGATTAATATCGAATCTCTTTATGAACATTAAGATCTGTTCATTTAAAGTCTTAAGTAAATAGTTTGAAAAGCCAGTTTCAAACTCACCTTCGACATGCCAATAACTCTTTAAATCTTTTATAAAATATGTAGATAACTTGATCGGATTATTCAATAACTTCTTATTAGGAAAATAATAGTAATTTTTTGAGTTATCAGGCTCATCTGAAGGTATTAATTTTTCAAGAATATCGCTCATCTGCTGCTTAATTAATCGCCTCAACTCAGTAATATTTCTTGAACGATTAGTTATAAAAGGTCTAGCATAGTCTTTGGTTTTATTAGTGTTTATATATAACTTATAAAACTTTAACTCGTTCGCAATAATATCTGATATAACATCTAACTGAGACTGGTTTGTAGAAAATATACAAAAATCATCTACATAGCGCCTAACTGTATAGTCTTTATTATTATATATATCTTTATCAGCTAGCTTTTTTATAATATTCTTGTCAATCTCTTGAAGTATTATTTCGGAAAAAATTCTAGCTACCTCAGATCCTACAAGAATACCATTAGTTTCTTGGTAGTTTGATGCTTGCATTAGTTTATCAAACTCTTCATCAAACGAGCAGTTCGACTGAGGAGAAGGTATATTATCCTTTATATAGTCTTTACCTTTTACTGACCAAGAAATGCTATGAGTGTAAATACTATCAAAACATCTGGCTACGTCAATCATTCTTAGGTATGGATATCTTCTCTCAAGTCTTACAAACTCCGTAGACTCATAAAACTTATAATTGAAATCATATTTTTTATATGAAAAAAAAGTAGAAGCATATTTTAGTTCTTTGTCTTCAGATACTAAGTCAGGATTTTCTGACCTATATTCATTAATAATTTTCTTATATACCTGCTCATGTCTTGAAGTGTATACTGCACTGTTTCTTTTAGCAGGGTAACGGAGAGAAAAGCTACTTTTTTTACAATTGTATAGAATTAAAGAATAATAATTCTTATAAAAATCTACAAATTTAAGCTGTTGAAATGGATGAATTAAAGACAATTCCCTCAATGAATGAGAGTTTTTATTAATGTAGTAAACGAAAGGTATAGTAGAACTCTTAACTTTAAACACTCTTAAATCATTTTCATTACTAATTGCATCACCAAGTATTTTAAATTCATCATTTGATTTAACTGCATTATAAAAGCCTTTATTACTAAATATTAAGGGCATATGATATGGTTGTATATCTGATAAAAGCATTCTATAGAAATTATCCGAAGCTAAGTGAAATTTATTTTTGCTCATCAATAGTTCCAACATTTTTTTATTTGCATCATTCTTCTATAATTAAATTTATAGAACCTTTTATCAATATATCCATTCGAAAACCTCATTTTCACTAAAATATTTCGCTGCTGATTAGACAGGCTATGCATACTTCCTAATATACGACGACATGAGCTGGAGCTAAATAGTAGTTCCTCTAAAAATCTATCTAGATCATTTAGCATGCAGTTTTCAGGATTAGTGATAAACGGATAATTATAGTATATTCCGCTTCTAATCTTAGTATCACGATACTTATTATATATATAATAATTATGAGTAAGGAAACATATTCTAGATTTCAATAAAGAAAAATCATCATTTTTTTTAAAGTCTAAAAAAGATTTTACAATTTTAGTTTTAATACCTTTTATCTTCTCTTTAGAAAAATCAACTTTCGTACTCAATTCTTTCTTATTGATGTTAATAAAGAACTCATATCCAAGATAATCAAATTTTAATTTTTCGTTATTAGCTTTATTCTCTTTTGGTATCGTTAAGACAGCTTTCTTTTTATTACTCTCATGAAATTTAAGTTCGTTAGGTAGATAAGTTTCAACTTCTATGATTACTTTTTCAGGGATACCAGTAGTAAATACAATAATGTCATCTACGAATCTTGCATAGTAAAATACTCCTTCGATTCCTTGCACATTTTTATCAAAATCTCTAAGGTAATACTCTGATAAGCTGGCACTTACATTTAGTCCTCTTGGTAAACCTGATACGTTACTTCTATCAAAACAGTCAAACCATTTCTCCAAAATCTCTATCGTAGATCTGCTATACGCAATATCTTGTTGAAGGTTTTTAAAAATAGTATCCCTATCTACGCTTTCGTAAAAGTTCTTAATATCCAGTCTAATAATAGAGTAAGGTCTTTTATCTTTAATTAGAGCTACGATTGAGGAAACTATTTCATTACGATTGGCTTGTTTAAGTGAATTAATCGTTTTGAAAGTAATGTTAAACCTTTTCAAAAGATAGTATGGATATATACCCTCTATTTGATATGTTTTTTTGTCTTTAACAGTTCTCACTGTAAGTAATTTAAAAGGTTCATTTGCTTTATACTGTGATAGTACTTGCTCAATTACAAAGTCAATTCCCTTGCTAAACTCATTTTTAAATTTTAAGTTTTGTTCAAAATCATTAATTATATATTTAAGACTACTTTTATTTATAGATTGATCCAACATATCTTTTCACTGATAAACTATAGATTTTTTAATTATAGCTTATAATCAATCATTTTTTAATTATTCTTCGCGTTTATATTACAGTTACTCTTAAATATTAAATACAAATAGTATTATAAAAAAACCGCCTAGCAAAAGCTAAGCGGTTTTTTTATATCTAACTTACAAAACCAACTAATCAGAAATTACTGATTTTTAGCATAAACAGGTAGCTCTTTACAGATAGCTTTAACTTTACCACGTACTTCAGCAGTCACTGCTTCATCACCGCGGCTATCTAATACATCACAAATCCAACCAGCCAATTCGCCCGCTTGTGCTTCATTGAAGCCGCGCGTGGTAATCGCTGGCGTACCGATACGAATACCAGAGGTCACAAATGGAGATTTCGGATCATTTGGAACGGCGTTTTTATTGACCGTAATGTGCGCATCACCCAACCACTTATCCGCTTCTTTACCAGTCATTTCTTGCTTCACTAGACTGATTAGCATGAGATGATTTTCAGTGCCACCAGAGATGATTTCATAGCCACGGTCAATGATAACTTTCGCCATCGCTTGCGCATTTTTGACCACTTGCTGCTGATAGGTTTTAAAGTCATCTTCTAATGCTTCTTTGAATGATACCGCTTTGGCAGCGATAACATGCATCAGTGGACCACCTTGGTTGCCTGGGAATACCGCTGAGTTTAATTTTTTGGCAAGCTTCTCATCACGAGCAAGAATCATACCTGAACGTGGGCCACGTAAGGTCTTATGCGTTGTGGTAGTCACCACATCCGCAAATGGTACTGGGCTTGGATAAACGCCAGCAGCGACCAGACCAGCTACATGAGCCATATCGACTAGTAAATAAGCACCTACTTCGTCAGCGATTTCGCGGAAACGTGCCCAATCAACTACTTGTGAATAGGCTGAGAAACCCGCGATAATCATTTTAGGCTTGTGCTCTTTTGCCAAACGCTCAACTTCGTCATAATCGATAAGACCCGTTTCTTCAACCAAGCCATACTGTACCGCGTTGTAGTTCAGACCTGAGAAGTTGATATGTGCGCCATGGGTCAAATGACCACCCGCATCTAAGCTCATGCCAAGGACGGTATCATTGGCTTCTAATAATGCTAAGAAAACAGCAGAGTTTGCTTGGCTACCAGAATGCGGTTGTACGTTCACATATTCTGCACCAAACAATTCTTTTGCACGGTCGATGGCTAATTGCTCAACGACGTCAACATGCTCACAGCCACCATAATAACGCTTACCAGGATAGCCTTCAGCGTATTTATTGGTCAGGTCAGTGCCTTGTGCTTCCATCACTGCTTGTGAGCAGTAGTTTTCTGAAGCGATAAGCTCGATGTGGTTTTCTTGACGAATGCTTTCAGCGGCCATGGCTTCAGCAAGTACTGGATCAAATTCTTTGATAGAAATATCTTTAAACATAGTGATGTCCTAGGTAGTGGCTATCGTTAATGGTAGTGCTCATTGAAAAGAGGCAAGTAATAAAAGGAGGTGAAAATGGGCAAGCAAAGGCAATTAACCTATTAACGACCTGTCCAAATTGGCAATAAACTCGATATGAAAAGGCATCGATATCATCGCTACAGATTAAGTGTAGCATGAAACTTTGTGCTATGAGCGCAAAAAAACCTCACGGTAAGCTGAAGGAATTAAATAGCGTTATTATGAAAATAAATGCGCAATAAAATCATTGTTTTATCTTTCTTACTTCTAAGTCTTAGCTGATTTGCTAGTCAAATAATTATTTAGCGCCCATAAAAAAACAGCCACTTTAAGGTGACTGTTTTTTTGATATATAGTCGTTGTCTACTAACAGCTCTAAGCGTCTGTTTTAGTATTGTATACTAACCAATGGTTTTGATACCCAGCCTTCACCTTTATCACTTTGTACAAGGTAATAGCCATTTTTTTCTGTACCCATGTAAATCATAACATCTTGCTGAGACAGTATCGCAACGGGACTTGAGTCTTTGTTTGATTGCGAATGTAGCTTGGTATTTTGTAGTTTGCCAGATAATACCGAACCAGAAACCAATTTACCCGAATTGTTTTGGTAAGACTGTTCAGTGAAACCCACTTCTTCACCTAAGCTTGATACAGCTTGTTTACTACCTCTGATGGTATCTGCCGTACGTCCAATTGAGCTGATGGTATTTTGGACATCATAGATACTATCCAAAAATCCAGCATTGGCATTAAAAGAAAAACCCATAATCAGTGTGGCAGCCGTCAAAACCATGACAGACTTTGATAAAAAAGCAGTGACTAATGATGTCATTAGAATTTCCCGATGTTAAGATAAGTATAATTATGTTACCAAATTGTATTTATAGCATAATTATAAATAACCGAACAACTGTTATTTTAACGTTAATGTCTAAGCTGTTGTTTTTAGCGAACTTTTAATTTCTTAAGTATTATAAACATTAAGAATTATCGGATAAAAATGCCGCTAAAAAAGTCTCACTAATCAGTAGCTTGCGACCGTACCAATCATACAACGTCTGCCGTTGCCAACCATATTCCGTATGTTCGATAAAACGTTGATTAGGCAAGGTGCGACTGCGCTTAAATAACACGTAGCCAATCGGTGTGCTTTTTAACTGCTGCAAACGGCGGGCGCGCCCCTTTAAACTTGCTAAGGGAAAAATACTTTGTGCTTGCACCCATGGCTTTACATCATTGCCATATAACTGCGCTTCGCGTACCCACGCTAGTAATGGACGGTTTAGAGGTGTACCTTGCAGACCTAACTGCTTTTTTTGTGCCAAAGATAATAACCGATAACCCTCAAAGCTACGCTCGACGCGTAACGGTTGCCCTGCTTTCACCTCAAGCATGGCAGTGAGCGAACCTTCAGTATTGAGAAAATCTAATAGCTCAATGGGAGCAGATAGCGGGTTAGAACAAGAAAGATTAGGGGTCATAGTTTACGGCTGATAGGAAGTTATTAAATGGAAAATTGCTAAGCAGGAAGTGATAAATCAAATATTAATCAGTGCTATCAAACATTAGTACTATCAAACATCGGCATATTATCAATATTAAAAGGCAAGGCTTCAAATGCCTGCTCTCGATACTGCGCCATATGAATGCGATCTTTGGCACAAAAATCGCTAATCGCTGGAACAAAACGCGCATCATAAATACGGTGCAATGAGTGGGTTTTGGTCGGAATAAAACCACGAATTAATTTGTGCTCACCTTGGGTGCCAGGGTCAAAATACGTCAAACCTTGTTCGATAGCGAACTCAATACCTTGATAATAACACAGCTCAAAGTGCAGGCTATCATACTCACCAAGCGCGCCCCAATAACGACCGTAAAGCGTTGCGTTTTTACTCTCTGGCTTATCGTATAAAAACAAACTGCTGGCGATAATCTCACCATTCGCATCAAGCGCTTGCGCCAGCATCAAATGCTCAGGCATGCTAGCAGCCAATTTCTTGAAAAAATCTAACGTTAAATAAGGCTGCTGCCCCCGTACGGCGTATGTCATCACATAACAATGATAAAACGTTTTCCAATCTTCTGCAGTGATAGCATCACCGTATTTGCGCTGGCATATAATACCTTGCTCGGCAACTTTACGCCGCTCAGCACGAATGGTCTTGCGTTTTTTGGCTCTGAGCGTCGATAAGAACGCCTCAAAGTCAGTAAAGGGTTGACTATCTTTGCTCAGATGTTTATTTTGCCATAAAAACTGGCAGCCTTGGCGCTCTAATATCGGTAATTCAATCGGTTCTGCCGCACCGCCATTTGCTTGACTGTTAAGCGCCTTTTCTATATCGATATCGGTCGGCAGCACTGTATTGGCGATAGCAGCCATTTCGGGCGTGACAAACAAGCCATGCCAGCCCGATGCTTCTACTTGTTGAGCAATATCATCGACTCCTGCGATAGCGGCTTTTAAAATATCCGCATTCAGCATCTCACCCTCTGCCAACCACATACGTTGACCGGTAACGGGTGTATAAGGCGCGCTGGTAACCAAACGCGGATAATAATCGAGACCATACTGCGCATAGGCTTGTGCCCACGCATGGTCAAAGACGAACTCACCTTGATGATGACCTTTGATAAACACTGGCATGACCGCAATAGGCTGCCCTATTTTTTCTGAAGATAACACTTGCTCAGTTGCCTTGTTATTAATAGGAATATCAGCATGATTATGCCTATCGCTATCTACACCAACGTTCCTATCGTTTGGGCGATGGATTAAGACATAAATGGGCAACCAGCCTGCTTTTTCACCGATTGCCCCAGTATCACTAAGCGCCTGCCAAAACTCAAACGACATAAAAGGCGTATCTGGCGTCTGCCATTTGGTCAAATGCTGCCAACTGCTATCGCTGAGTAACGCATATTGTAAATTCATAATTGCCACGCTATCACCATACTGGTTTTTAGATTGTTTTTCTTTAACGTTTAGCCTATCAAATAATCACAGCTTTACTGTCATAATTTGCAAAAACTTATGAATTTCTCATATCAGTAAAATAAAATATCTTTAGCTAAACAGTTTAAAAAGGGAACATAAAAAAACCATCGACAATGATATCGACAGAGGTGTAGAGAACTTAACTGACTCGTTTCTGAAGCGTTATTCTATTTTTATAGTTTAGATTTAGATTAAGGCCTAGGTTAGGCTCTGGAATACGGTGAACGCTAGAGAAATAGCTATGTTAAAGAGCGACTTTTAAAGAAAGGAATTGCTTTTGAGAGAATTAATACTTTAACAAGCTCTGTATTTGAGAAATACGCCTATGAGTGTAGAAAATAGTATTAAAAGCATGCAAATTGTCTGCAAAGGATGATATCGAGGCTGATGACTGGTAGAATAAGGTTATTACTAGCTTAATATAATTCAGATACATAGGATATGAGCGAAAATAGTATACTTAGTTCAATGTACAAGATTGACATCATATCGAATTTATAGTGGATCGACTATAATATGGCGTCAGTCATACATTCTCAGACCATTTTAGTCTGAGAGCTTTGAAGTAAATGGTCAAGATGACCTTTAATAAAATACATGCTTGCTACAGCGACTTTTTAAGAAAGGCCAACCTAAGAAAGGTCAGTCACTGCTTATGAAAGATTTTTCTAGCAATCTTGACACTCTAGAATGGCAATAAATGACGACACTTGATGTATTTGAACTAGACCCGTAGCCCATTATTGTATGAAGGCTGTATAGAGCTGTTAAATGATATTTCAGCTTTATTGACCTCATTAATGACAACAAGGAATACTCTACTAACATGTCAAAAATTATTTATACAAAAACTGACGAAGCCCCAGCGCTTGCAACCTTATCATTCTTGCCTATTGTAAAAGCCTTTACCCAAACGGCAGGCATCGAAGTTGAAACCAGTGATATCTCGGTTGCCGCGCGTGTGTTGGCTGAATTTCCAGAATATTTAACGGAAGAGCAGCGCGTTCCTAATAACTTAGCTGCGCTTGGTGAATTGACCCAAGATCCAAACGCCAATATCATCAAATTGCCAAATATCAGTGCCTCTGTGGGGCAATTAAAAGCGGCAATTAAAGAGATACAAAGCAAAGGCTACGCGATTCCTAACTTTCCAGATGAGCCACAAACGGAAGAAGAAGAAGAAATCCGTCGCCGCTATGGTAAAAGCCTAGGCAGCTCTGTAAACCCTGTCATACGTGAAGGTAACTCAGACCGCCGTGCGCCAAAAGCGGTTAAAAACTACGCCCGTAAGCACCCGCATTCTATGGGCGAATGGAAGCAATGGTCACAGACGCACGTATCACACATGCACAGTGGCGACTTCTATGACGGCGAGCAATCGATTACCTTAGATAAAGCCCGCACCGTACGTATGGAGCGCGTGGCTGAAGACGGTACGGTTAATGTCTTCAAATCAGGTATCGCTTTGCTCGATAAAGAAGTCATCGACTTAATGTTTATGAGCAAAAAAGCGCTGCTTGAATTTTATGAGCGTGAAATGGAAGATTGCCGTGAAGCCGGTATCTTATTTTCACTACACGTAAAAGCCACTATGATGAAGGTCTCGCATCCTATCGTCTTTGGACACGCGGTTAAAACCTATTATAAAGATGCCTTTAATAAACATGGTGCATTATTTGACGAGTTAGGTATCAACGTCAATAACGGCATGGCAAGTTTATATGAAAAAATTGCTGAATTGCCAGCCAGCTTACGTGAAGAGATTGAGCGTGATTTACATGCTTGCCAAGTGCATCGTCCTCGTCTAGCGATGGTTGATTCATCAAAAGGCATCACCAACTTTCATTCACCAAGTGATGTGATTGTCGATGCTTCTATGCCTGCTATGATTCGTAACGGCGGTAAAATGTGGGGTGCTGATGGCAAACTATATGACTGTAAAGCAGTCATGCCTGAATCTACCTTTGCGCGTATTTACCAAGAAATGATTAATTTCTGTAAATGGCATGGCAACTTTGACCCAACTACTATGGGTACCGTACCTAACGTTGGCTTGATGGCGCAAAAAGCAGAAGAATATGGCTCACATGATAAAACCTTCGAAGCAAGTGATTCGGGCATAGCTCGTATCGTTGACGAAGAAACCAATGAAGTATTGCTTGAGCAACGTGTTGAGAAAGGTGATATCTGGCGCATGTGTCAAGTCAAAGACGAGCCAATCCAAGATTGGGTCAAGCTTGCGGTACGCCGCGCTCGCGAATCAGATACGCCGGTTATCTTCTGGCTCGACCCTTACCGTCCACATGAAAACGAGCTGATCAAAAAAGTACAAATGTACTTAAAAGATTATGACACCGACGGTCTACATATTGAAATCATGTCACAGGTTCGTGCGATGCGTTATACCTTGGAGCGCGTTGCTCGTGGTCTAGATACCATTTCTGCCACCGGTAATATTTTGCGCGATTATCTGACTGACTTGTTCCCAATTTTAGAATTAGGTACCAGTGCTAAAATGTTGTCAGTTGTGCCACTAATGAAAGGCGGCGGTTTGTTTGAAACAGGCGCAGGTGGTTCAGCACCGAAACACGTGCAACAGCTGCTTGAAGAAAATCATCTACGTTGGGATTCTCTCGGTGAGTTCTTAGCCTTGACCGAATCTTTAGAGCATTTAGCCAAAAATGACAACAATGCCAAAGCAAAAATCTTGGCAGATACGCTTGATAGAGCTACTGAAACGCTGCTATTAAATGACAAATCACCTTCACGTAAAACGGGTGAGCTTGATAACCGAGGTAGCCATTTTTATCTAGCAAAATATTGGGCAGAAGAGTTGGCCGCTCAAGACAAAGATAGCGAGCTAAAAGCACAGTTTGCACCACTGGCGCAAAAGCTTGAAAGCAATGAAGCCGCTATCATTGAGCAGCTCAATGCAGTTCAAGGTAAAGCCATGGATCTAAAAGGTTATTACTTAGCAGATGAAGAGCTAGCTGAGAAAGCCATGCGTCCAAGTCCTTTATTTAACGAAGCCATTGCTTCTTTATAATACGTGCTTCATTGTAATTAGCAAGCTTTGCTAAAATCCTAATCAATAAAACGCCCCAAAGGTCTTAGGCTTTTGGGGTATTTTTTATGGCTAAATAACTGAACAACCATAAAAAAGCCATCTACATTAAGTAGATGGCTTTTAAAAATATAACTTGGTAAAACTTAGCTAACCATTCGCGTAACCTCCTGAATTATTAAGCATCCATATGTTTAGTAATGACTTTACCAAACTCAGAGCTGCTGAGCAAAATAGCATCTGGCATCAAGCGTTCAAAGTCATAAGTCACGGTTTTATTTTTAATCGCTCCTTTAATACCATCGATCACAAGGTCGGCAGCTTCTGTCCAACCCATATCGCGGAGCATCATTTCAGCAGATAGAATCAATGACCCCGGATTGACTTTGTCTTGACCGGCATATTTAGGCGCTGTACCGTGAGTTGCCTCATAAACGGCGATTGAACCGCCTTTATTGGCACCCGGTGCGATACCGCTATCTGAGCGGGACATATTCAGCAGAACATAGCTAGGCCGACATGCTTGGCGAGGTGATGTATAATAATATTAAAATTAATATTGGAAGATATTGTTACTTGTATGATTAAAGGTTTATTTAACCTTTATATGAAATAACGGCAGCGCTGATAATTTTTGTTTAGTATGAGCCATTTTTATTTATCAATATTGTAAATACCACAATCTTAGTATAGTTATTGATGATTATAAAAATCGACTTATAACACGTTTGGTTTTTTAGCAAACACTCACCGTTTTAATATTGCTTATATTTATCCTATATCCAGTTTTTTATCTTTTGGAAACGCTATTTTATGTCGACCTCTACCCTGATTTTATTCAACAAGCCTTACGGAGTACAAAGTCAATTTCGTGATGACAGCAACAATGACCACAGTACCCTATCAGAGTACTTCACCGATAAATCTCTTCGCATCGCTGGTCGACTTGATGCCACCTCAGAAGGCTTGCTGATTTTGACCAGTGATGGACGGGTTAATAAAGCCATTACCCAGCCACCTTCTGCTAAGAATTTTGCGCAAAATAAGCAAAAACAAGGTAAAACCTATTTGGTACAAGTCGAAGGTCTAGTAAGCGCTGATCAATTAAAGCAATTGGCTGTTGGGGTTAATTTAAAAGATGGTAAAACTTTACCGGCAACAGCGTTACTGGTCGACGAAGCAGATTTACCGATTGACTTATGGCAACGCAATCCGCCTATTCGTGAGCGTAAAAACGTGCCAACCTCATGGCTTATGCTGACCATCTATGAAGGCAAAAACCGTCAAGTCAGGCGTATGACTGCGCATGTGGGCTTGCCTTGCTTGCGTCTTATTCGTTGGTCAGTCGCTGGATTTGAGCTTGGTTCGCTTGGCGTTGGTGAATTTGTGCGTATTCATTTAAGTAATGAGCATTGTAAGAAGTTAGGCATTATCGATTAGGTCACTAATTTCGTAAACTATCCATTTTAATTCCATTAAAGGACTTATGAATTGGCTTTGCTATTATGTTCGTTAAACATATTACGACTTGTTAAACATAGCGTCTCGAACGAGTAAGGTTTATCTGTTAAGCTGCAAAACCATGTTATCTTTGGGCGATTTCTATATTTAATTTAGCGGATATCGTGTGCAGCTTTCTTATTTTTTGTATGGTTTGTTAAATTTATTGATAGTAAGGATATATCATGATCGCTTCTCATCGTTTTACCTTGTTTGCCACTAGTATCTCTGCTGCATTTCTGCTAAGCGCTTGTCAGCCAGCAACAGAAGATAATGAGGTAATACCGGTAGAAGAGACGACATTAACCACCTCTGAGCCGTCTGAAGCTGCTGACGATATGGACGCACATGCTGGCCATGATATGACTGAGACTGACGATGTAGTAGATGATACAAAAATGACAGATATGCTAAAAGACTATACGAAGTCGATGACCAGTATGCATAATGAGATGATGGTTGGTATGGGTTATAACGATCCCGATACTGCCTTTGCCAAAGGGATGCTTGGTCATCATCGCGGCGCGGTAGATATGGCAAAGATTGAGCTAAAATATGGCACTGATGAGACCATGCGCAAGCTTGCCCAAGACATCATCGACTCTCAGCAAGTTGAAATAGATATTATGAATAAATGGCTGGCCAGCCACCCTGATGCGCCCAAACCTAAACCCAATACTGAGGCCATGCAAGAGGCCTATGCTAAAGGGATGAATGCCATGCACAGCGACATGATGTTAGGCATTGCAGAGCCTGAGGCTGATATGGCATTTGCGCGCGGTATGCTGCCGCATCATATTGGCGCGGTCGATATGGCAAAAGTACAGCTCAAATATGGTACTGATGAAGAAATGCGTAAATTGGCACAAGATATTATCAATGCCCAAGAGCCTGAAATCGAAATAATGCAAGATTGGATTGGCAGAACATCATTTGATGGCAAAGAGACTAATAATCTAACTGATAGCGCTCAGTAGATGCTAGATAGACAACTTTCAAGAATAAGCTAACTTATTATAAATTTTTGATTTACAGATATTATCGCTTAACTGAATACTCAAACCAGGAAGTGGTATCATCTCTCACACGATATAATCTATAGAGGTCTGTATGTTAGTTAATCTTATAAGAGAAGGTTTAGGACGGATCATTGCTGCTGTGAATGTATTAACTCAAGGTAAGCCAATGGCACGCGGTCAGGAACAGCAAGCGCAAGTGATAGCTGCCTGTAAAAATTTATCGCTATATCAATTTTATGCCTGTCCTTTTTGTATAAAAGTACGACGTAAAATGCATCAATTAAATTTACCTATCGAATGTCGAGATATCAAAAAAAATCTAGAATTTCGCAGTGAGCTCGCTGAGAATGGTGGGCGCGTCAAAGTACCTTGTTTACGTATTGAGGAAAATGGCGACGTTCAGTGGATGTATGAATCGAATGATATTATCGCTTATTTACAGCAACGCTTTGGCTAATATCTCTGATAAGTGGATAAGTGAAAGGCACTATCGGCTCGGGTTAGTAGGAACGTAACCCGAGCATTTATTTATCAGATTATTTATCATATCAAGTCAGGTACATTCTTTACTAGCCCTACCCACTATTACTATGCATGGATTTAAAAAGTTTTATCTCTTTAAGACTTAACAAAGTCAGGTGTTAACCATTGATTAAATCCTAAATTTTCCAGCTTTAGATTCACCTTATGCGGACTGGCTGTGCCTACTTTATCTTGTTGGCTATCTCTTATTTCACTTGCCACATTCGCTGCTACGCTGACACACATCAACTCGTCACGACGGAATAAATGACAGTCAGTCTCAGATTGCGCCATTGATACAGCAGCCAGTTGCTTACTATCAGCTCTGATACCATCAAGAGCAATGATGACATCATGAGCAGATATGCCTGCTTTAGCAGCAGCGCTTGCACGCCTTACCTGATTCACTTTAAGTCCAGCTGGCGTTTCCGTACATCGCATGCCCCACGGTAGAGATTTATCAGCCGTTTCTTTAGTGTTGCTATGCACTGTAATACCGTTTGCCGCAAGCAGCGCTGCTATCGGTAACTCTTCAACGCCATTGACATAACGCCGCTCAAAATCTTGCCAATCCGCTAACGGTATAAACTGCGCGATTACCGTTCCAATATCGGCACTATTGATACCAATACGCTGATTGTCATTTTGCTTCGCCTGCTCATAAAAAGCTTTGACCACATCAAACAGACGATAACGATCATCGCTTTTTGCCAGTAAGGTTAAATCCAAACATAACGCCACCAAAGCGCCTTTATTGTAATAACTGATACCAGCATTACCCGTATTTTCATCATTACGGTACAGCTTAATCCATGCATCAAAACTCGACTCGGCAACGCTTTGATGCGCGCGCCCAGGGGTTTGATAATAGCGATTGATTTGCTCAGTTAGTAATTTAAGATAACTTGCCTTATCAATCACGCCTGAAGCTTGCAACATAAAATCATCGATATAAGAAGTAAAACCTTCAAACACCCATAACAATGGTGTAAAGGCTTCGCGGCGTAAATCCACATCTAGCATTACATCTGGACGCACCGTTTTCACCCACCACGCATGGAAGTATTCATGGCTGCATAAGCCCAAAAAGCGTTGATAATCGGCGCTTGGCACTTTTGGCTCATCAACACTGGGTAAATCGCGACGCGGGGTAATCAAACTGGTCGAATTGATATGCTCAAGACCACCGTAATCCTGACCACTGGCAAAGGTCATAAAAGTGTAATCATCAAATGGCGCATCGCCAAGCCAATCTAAATAAGTTTGACATATTTGAGTGATGTCTTGCTGCAAGCGTCCCATATTGGCACTATGCTTACCTGCTAGATAGAAATGGTGGCTAGTCGTCTGCTGATTATCATCTTGAATAATGAAATCAAAGGTATCTTGTTCCGCAATCTCAAACGGATAGTCGATAAGCTCGTGATAACTGTCTGCTTGTAGAGTATATATTCGCAACTTAGCACTCTGTGATGGTGTTGCCTCAAGTCCGCATGCCAAGCGCACACGGCTATCGTCTTTGTCGGCCAAAAATGCCGCTGGCACGATTAAATCAACTTCTATTGCTTTTTGCTCTTGTTCCTCAATCGCTAAGGCAAGCGAGGTAAAATTGCCATAAAGACGTTGCTGATCAACATAAGCGGTACGCACAGATAAATCATAACAATACACTTCATAGCTGACGTCTACTACCTGCCCCACTTTAGCATGTGGCAGTTGCCAAGTGTTTTTATCGGTCTTTATTGCGCGGTACACCTCCGACCGTTCATCATCCATTATTCGATAATGTACCGCGGTGATATTACGTGCAAATTCACGCATTAAGTAGCTACCCGGTATCCATGCTGGCAACCACAAACTTGGCGCGTCAGTATCGGCGGTAAAGGTAAGCGATACGTCGACCAAATGCTCTAAAAAGCGCGCAAAGTCGAATTGGTAAAAGATATTGGCAGTTTGCTGGTTCAAAGTATTAACTGCTAAAGCTTGAGAAGATGCATTCATGATCGTTATTTATCCTTATGTTTGTCACTATTTTTATTGTTATGGTCGTCTCTATGGTAGGAGTCATTATGCAAAAACGCAACTGGCAAACCTTAAACCACTGACGTTAAAGCGAGCAAAAATCAGAAAAATCATATTTATTTACATTAATTAGCCAATTAAGTGGCATTTTTTATGTTTTTAACCTTGAAACCGATAGCAGGCATCGCAATTAAAGATGCTAACTGCTAAAGTTACCCTAATAAACTGATGATAATTGACTAATGACGTGGCTATTTGGCTGGCTGATTGGCTTTTTTAGGTTTATTCCAACCGTATTTAAATTTTAATATCGACATATTTAGGATAATTTATGACTACTATCGCAAAAGACACTGCCGTCAAGTTCAACTACACCCTAAAAGACGACGAAGGCAATATCCTTGACCAGTCTCCAGAAGGTCAACCGCTTGCTTACTTACATGGCCATAGCAACATCATCCCAGGTCTTGAGCAACAACTAGAAGGCAAATCTGCTGGCGAAAGAGTCAATGCCGTTGTAGAACCTGCTGATGGTTACGGCGAATATCAAGAACAAGCGGTACAACATGTACCACGTGAAAACTTCCAAGGCGTTGAAGATATCCAGCCTGGTATGCAATTTCAGTCAGAAGCGGGCGGTCAAGTTATGCTGGTTACTGTTACTGATGTAAACGACAAAGAAGTGACTGTTGATGCAAACCATCCATTGGCTGGTAAGCGTTTGACGTTTGATGTTGAAATTCAAGAAGTACGCGCAGCAACTGAAGACGAATTAAACCATGGCCATATCCATGGCGCTGGTGGCGTTGAGCACTAATCTCTTTTTGAGTTTAGCGTAGCATTATTAGCATGGTTAACATAATTAGACGAATACTTATTTATTAACGCTAGTATTCTCGTTTAATTAGAAAAGGTCAGTAGAGCAATCTACTGACCTTTTTTTCACACTAATTTTAATAAAAATTCTTTCGCATAAGTCGCTTTCTGAAAAATTACTCTTATAAGCATTATAGAGATTACAGACGTAACAAAGCCGCATAACGACAAGCATTATGCGGCTTTTATCACTAACCATCCATGTTAACGTTATTAGATACTTAATCCCGGAGCATCTTATAACTTTCAGGCTTCCAGCCTTATCATCCCTAATCAGCAAACCATCTATCCCTGATGCGACCTTTAAGATACCAATCCCTAGTACCTATGAACCTTTTCGTTCAATCGTGCCGTACAGTTATAATCGCAGATTGACGTGAGGTTAGTAAGAGGTCAAAACGTCAATACGTGTAAGCATATGCTTACACGTATTTTTATAGCTAATAGGCAGCGCTAAAAAGGTGCGATTCTTTATAGCTTTTCTTCTGGACTAACCTGCACCTTTGCATCAGCGCTAAGCATGATATAAGCAGCCTCTTTAATGAACGCTTCATCCTCAGGTAGCTCAGGACGCTCACTTTCTTTCATCTGACTACGCTCTTCAAATTTTGCATCCATTGCCGCTTGATAAGTATTCCAGTTGGCATAAGGACGCTCACCTGTTGCGATAAGGCGTTTATTTTCAGCTTCCAATGAACGCTTTTCTATCAGTTGCATTTTGGCACGGCGGCTATTGATATCGAGAGGAATCGGTTTTTTCTCATCTTCCATATTACGAATATCATTTAGCGTTGATAGATAAGCAAAATGCGGATTTTGCTGCTGACGGATTTTTGATTGCTGATTTAACGTTGCCAACGTATTGGCAGAAAATTTACCTTCAGGCTTATAAGGGGCTGTTCTGATAGTATCCCAAGGTAAGGCTTTTTTCTGGGCGCGCTCGCCAAAGGTCGCATCATCATAGATATTGACCAATTCAATATCAGGAACCACGCCTTTGTTTTGCGTACTGCCGCCTGTGATGCGGTAGAACTTACGCTGCGTTAGCGTCGCTGTACCTAAAGCCAAGCTATCAAGCTGAATCTGCGCCGAGCCTTTACCCGTCGTTGTACTACCGACAACCAGACCACGACCATAATCTTGAATCGCTGCAGCAAAAATCTCACTAGCAGAGGCGGACGCTAGATTGGTAATAACGACGACTTTGCCATCATAAAGCTGCTCGCCGCCATCGTCGTCGCGGTAGACTTGAATATTGCCGCGATTGTCGCGAATCTGCACCAATGGACCGCTTTTGATAAAGAAGCCAAGCATCTTGGCAACCTCATCGAGCGAGCCGCCTGGGTTATTACGCAAATCAACCACCAGACCGTCAATATTTTCTTTATTCAACGCTTTGAGGGCTTTTTCGGTATCATCACTGACGCTACGGTACTCTTCGCCATTGCGGCGGGCGCGATAGTTGAGATAAAAGCTTGGTATCTCAAGTACACCGATACGTTTTGGGGTTTTGTCGATATTAGGGCGCTGTACTTCGACGACGCGTTTCTTCACGCCCGACTCTTCTTGCTGAATAATATCGCGAACCACGGTTACATTACGGGCGCTCGCATCAGGGGTATTCGGTTGACGTACTTTGATAGTCACCGACGTGCCACGTTTACCGCGAATTAGACCAACAATTTCACGCGTTGACCAACCAACCACATCGATCATGGTTTCACCGTCTTTGGCAATACCGACAATCAAATCATTGGGTTTAATCTGACCAGATTTAGCCGCTGGACCACCGTCTACCAAGGTGACAATGCGAGTATAATCAGGGTTTTTACGGTCAGGGCGAATAGAAACCCCAATCCCTTCTAACTGCAGACTCGATTGAATTTGCAGCTCGTTGGCTTGAATCGGCGCATAATAATTACTGTGCGGATCATAAGTCAACATCGCCGTATTTAAGATAGTCTCCATGATTTCATCGTCTTTCAGACGCGAAAGCTGCTCTTGCTGGCGTGATAAACGATTCACCAAAATCTCACTCGGCGTGCGCTCATCGTTACGTACTAAGTCTTGCCCGCGCGTGATATCAGGATTAGTTAAAAATATTTTTTCTTTCGCCTTCTCATCTTCTTGACCCAAGGTAATACTCATCAGCTGAAACTTAAGCTGACGCTTCCAATAGTCGCGCTGCTCTTTTTTAGTTTTAAAGTGGCTGAGCTTTTCGCGGTCAAGCACAATGCTATCTTTACTGGTTAAATCAAGATCTGTCTTTAGCAGCTTTTTTGTCAAGGCAAAGTATTCGTTAGAGCGTGTACGATAGCGCTCAAACACTTCTACGCCCGCAGATAAGTCGCCGCGTTTTAGGCGCGCACCAAACTCATCGGCATATTTTTTCTTAAATTCATCGACATCAGATTGTAAAAACAAGGTATGGTTTGGATCGAGGCTATCGATATACATGGATAGAATCTCGCTACCCGTTGCGGTATCAAGTGGCTGATTGAGATAATGACTACGATCTAGCAATGCCGCTACCTGACGGGTAGTGACCTGTTGCTCAGGCGTGGCCTTAAAGCCTGCAGTATTGCTATCAGCCATTGCGGTGCCATAGCTTTGGGTAAGAATAAGACCAGCGATACCCACTGACGCTGCACTGAGTAACCACTGTGCTGGTTGTTTTTTCATCATATATACCTAATTATTTTAAGTGAAAAGTATGCTTCATAGTCCATTCTATATACCTCGGATACAAGAAAAGGCGCGCAGCTTATCCTACTATTTGTAGGAATTTCACTCGCCTTTTTTTATCCAAATTACCCTAAAATGACTATAATTTTTATTCCTATTAAAAGTTATCTAATAAACGGCTATCCATAAAATCCGGCTGTTTTTTACTCTGTTATATTTACCACTAAACCATGCGATACGCTAGCATTAAAAGCGCGTAAACACATGATAGTTATTTTAGTTTTATCGTTAAAAAATCAATCAATACTAGCATGGCTATAAATACGTCACTGTCTCAAACTGTATAAACAATCTTACCCGCAGCGTCGTTATCTCCTACTTACTAACATCCACAGCTCCTATCAACCACATTCGTTGCTCTAACTTAATAAATAATTAATTCATCAAAATATATCTTTTAAATCAATTCAGCCGCGACATTATGCTCATCTTATAATAACTGTCATAATATAACCAATATGGCACTAAACAGCGATAGCAAATAATGACCATAAATAATGTGCGTTATTGCTCAATGCTGTTTAAGCTTAAGCGATAATATAACCCTAAACGATAATATAACCATATCTAGCCTAATAAGGATTACGCAATGTACGGCGTCTTAATGATTGATATCGATAGTACCGCACTGACTGCTGAAGATGTCAGTTTAATCAAACAAGCACAAGTAGGCGGGGTGATATTATTTGCCCGTAATGTAGCAGACGCGGCGCAAGTGCGCTCCTTGTGTGACGATATACGCTATCACAATGCTCATATCTTGATTGGCGTTGATCAAGAAGGCGGGCGCGTTGCTAGATTACGTCACGGTTTTACGCCATTGCCGGCGATGGGCAGACTTGGTAAGTTATTTAATGAAGACCCTAACCACGCCCTGAGCCTTGCTTACGATTGTGGCTATTTGATGGCGGCAGAGGTATTGGCAGTTGGTATTGATTTAAGCTTTGCGCCGGTGCTCGATAGAGATGGTATCAGCCAAGTTATCGGCGACCGTAGCTTTCATCAGGAGCCACAATCGATTATTGCCTTGGCAAGCCAGTTTATGCGCGGGATGAAAAACGCCGGTATGGCAACCACCGGTAAGCACTTCCCCGGTCATGGTGCCATCGCGCCTGACTCGCATGTGGCAGAAGCCATCGATACGCGTAGCTTAGATGAGATTATGAATAGCGATATGCAGCCGTTTGCACAGACGTTACCTTGGCTTGATGCCTTAATGCCGGCGCATGTGATTTTCTCACAAGTCGATAATAAACCCGCAGGATTTTCAAAAATTTGGCTCAAAGACATCATTCGTCAGCAGCTTAATTTTGATGGGGTTTTATTCTCTGATGATTTATCGATGGCCGGCGCGCAAGCAGCAGGCGATGTCAGCGCCCGCGTCAGAACAGCGATTGAAGCAGGCTGCGATATTGCCTTGGTCTGTAATGATCGCGTTGCTGCTCACGAAGCGGCCAAAGCGGCACAAGAGCTGCCCTATCCTGACCAAAAACGTATCAAGACCATGTGTGGGCAGATACCTGTTTGGCAAGGGGATCTTGAATCGACATGCCAGCAGTTTGATTATTGGCAACAAGCAAAAGACAATATATTGCAGACTTTCTTCCCTAGTCAACCAGAAGCGCAAACTGAGTTAAAAGACCCTACTAATTATAAATAATCTTTGTTAACCGCTAAAGGCGCAATCAATAAAATATTTAGGCAAAATAAAAACCGCACCTTATTAAGATGCGGTTTTTTTATATTAATAGGTCATGTAAGCTTATAAATAATTGATAATTGATAATTAATTATTTGCCTTTGGGTCTAGAGCAGTACCACGGCTTGGATCATCTGAATCTGGTAATAAATCATCATTATTGCGATCTAGCGGATTCAAGTCTGGATTTGGCATAGTGGTATTAACACCGCGATCATCAGCATCAGGCATTAGATCATCATTGTCGCTATCTAAAGGATTTAAATCTGGGTCAAGCGCACTTTTGCTAATGACCATACCATCGTTTGCATTGGCTGTTTCATCATAGACGACAAATTCAATACGGCGGTTGCGGAAACGACCTTGATCAGTGGCGTTATCAGCAATTGGATCGGTCTCACCCATACCTTTTATCATCAGCTTACTTGGATCAGCACCTTGCGCGACTAAGTAATCCTTCATCGCTTGCGCACGCTCTTGTGATAATTTCATGTTATAAGCAGCATCAGCAGTTTTATCAGTATGACCAATAATCATCAGCTTCATATTTGGTACTTGTTGCATAATTTTAACGGTATTGTTCAGCAATGGCTTGTTAACTTCTGGAATTACCGCTTTATCTACTTCAAAATTGACTACTTGTAGGCTTAGCGCACGAGCTACATCGCGAGGATCAGGATCTTGACCAAGATTATCCATCGCAGCTTGAGACGCTGTTAAGCTATTGTCAATCTCGCTCTGCTCATTTAGCGGACCTTCTGCTTTTACCGTCATAGCTGGTGCAGCCGCTTGTAAATCGGCAACCATTTTATCTAATGCCGCAGCATCAGGAGCATTCACGGTAATAGTATCGCCTTTAATTAACATACTGGCGTTTGGCACGTTTTTAACGATAGGGAGAATAGAAGCGAGCTGAGCGGCTGCAGGCATATCAATTGAGAAGTTATCATCGACGTCTGCACGGCAATTATTGGCTTCATCACCAAATGTGGCGGTCAAAGCGTCCATAACATTGCTCTGTAACGTCTCATTACCAACGTTCATACGGCAAGCGTATAGTTCACTGTTTTCACCAGTAGCGATACGCAATGATGCAGGTTCAATATCAGCGGCAACTACTGCTTGCCCGTCATTGGCTGCTTGCTGCTCAGTAGCAACTGGCGCACCGACTGGCTCAGGGTTGTCTTGGCAGCCTCTTAGCAGCGCCCAAGCCAATGCACCCAAGATAATAAGACCAATAATCGGTAGCAGCGCTTTCATAAAGCTGCCTTTTTCTTCCTCTTCACGGCGGATAGGGTCAGTGCTGACCGTATCAGATAGACGAGCACCAGCAGGTGCTCCAGCAATCATACCGGCAGGCAGAACCGTACTTGCCCATATAGGAATATGATGCTGGTAACTGGCAAGATTGTCATTTAGAAACTGTGGTACCGGCGTTGTGCCTGCCAAGCTTTTTATTTCATGATAGGCCAACGGCGCCGCCATCGCAATAAGACCACGAGCAGCGGTGGCATCGACGTTATGCTTGCCAGCAAGCTCACGAGCAATTTGATCGCGGTGCGCACCGTCAGTCCATACGCGGTCATAAAATCCTTGATCGTCACGGGCGATATTTTCATTAGCAAAACGATTATAAGTGTCGTTATCCGCTAGGCGCGCGGCAAAAATAGCATAAAATTGTTCAAGTAAATTTTTCTTCGCGGGATTGCGGTCATCTCCTAATACTGCAGGGCTCACCGTCCGCGTTAAGTGACTGATAATATCCATAGTGTCATTCCTCAATTAATCGTTATTTTTAGTAGCTTGCTATATATAAGAGTAGCTTGTTATATAAAATAAATTCTCAAAATTTGGCGTGTTGATATCGAATTGTCGGTATTGAATTGATAGATACTGAACTAATAAGCGCTTAATGACTGACAGCTAATTATTTATAATTAATAAGAAACCATAGCAATCAATGTCTAATAATACATAAGCCACCTGTATTCAACTTTTGTTATTATAAAAGTATTAAGGATGCATTCACAATCAATAGGCTGTTGTGCAATTGCTACGTTAAGTAATGTTTCAGTTGTTACACGTAACTGCGATGCCTTTAAAGTACAAATTACTAACATATAAATTATCAAAGAATCGCTACTCCATAAGCTAAACAGCCATTCTCAATAAGCATTTAGCATGGCTGATCTTTGCCTCTACTATATTTACTTAGCTATAAGCAGAAAAAAGGAGGACAGTTAATTATTGCTACTGCCCTCCTTTTAGCTATTTACTTTGAGTTCATTACTTCCTATACATCTCTTATTGTAGTCTTATTCTAACTTTAATTATCTTCTGACTTGGGCAGGCTCGGCCACGATAACACTGCTTGCCATATCATCAACTTCTGATTCTGAGAAAGGTCCAGGCGGCCTGGTTGATGCTGGACGTTCGTTATTGACAGGCGCGTTATTCATAGGAACGTTATTCATGGCAGCGTTATTGCTAGGTTGGTCATACATAGGCGGATTATTAAAATCATTATTGCGCGCCGGTGCAGGCATCACGCTATCGCCTGTATCATCGTCCATAGCTTGATAATCATTATTGCCGTTAACATTGTTATTAGCATTGTAGTTATTAACATCGTACTGATTGTTTACGCCATTCATATCAGCAGCTCCCATACCGTCATTATTAGGTAATGGCAGCGGCGCGGTACTATCAACCATCATCGTAGGTACTAAAGCACGAATATCTGTAGCCAGTTGCTGCAGCTGCATGCTATCTGGCGCTTCCAAAATCATACGGTCATTTTGTAGCTGCAAACGAGCAAATGGGGTGGCTCTTAATAAGGTAAAAATATTGGGTAGTACCTCGATAGGCATATTGGCAATATTATTAGCAAAGCCTTCTTGCACTGTAAACTGACACATCCCCGCCTGCTCACCAAAGCTACTATTAAGCGCTTGTTGCAGCGTATCTTGAAGTGCAGCATCACCGACAGAGGCAGTGCAGGTATAAAGACTGCCGCTATTATCTACGCCAACGATAAGCTCAACCGGCGTTAAGGTTTGCGCTGGCGGCTCAGCGATAGGCGCTATGACAGCAGGCGCAGTCACAACTGGCTCTACAGGCGTTACATTATTAGGCTTAATTAACAATGCCCATACCAACCCAATCGCTGTAATTGCCGCCAATAATAAAAATACTCGTATTAATAAATCATTGCGTTGGTTACGGGTCCGTATTTTCTCACGCTTAAGACTGCCGTTTTCTGCTAAGTGGTGCTCAGCAGGATTGGCATGAATAGCGCTCGTATCTAGACTGTTATCAAAACTTTCATTAGTAAGTTCTGCTGCCTCGTTTGGTTCTGTTATCACGTTCTCATAAGGAATTACCACACTGGCTGCATACTTATTTAATGAAACAGGGGCGGCTGCTATATCTGCTACCGCGCTTTGAGCATTAAACAGCTCATCCTCATCATGTTGCGCCGCGGTAATCAATGGAGCCGACCATATTGGCAGATAATGACGAAATGACGGTTGTTGGCTTTGCAAAAATGCCGGTAAAAACTGTCCGTTTGCCATTACTTTAAGCTCGCGATAAGCCAAAGGTGCTGCATTCATAATAAGCTTTGTGGTTATCACCTCATCAATATGATGGGTCACTGCAAGCTCTTGGATAATGGTTTGGCGCGAGTTTGGTGCTTGCCATAATTGCTCAAATAACGGTGTCTCTATTATATTTTCATTAGCAATCGGCTCATCATCGCGCAATAATTGCGAGTAAATTTGGGGTAACGCCAAACGCGCCGCCAACATGGCATAAAACTGTTCTAATAAGCTAACATGAGACACACTTCCGTTATCAACTTGACCAGTATTGTCGTCATTAACGTAGACGCCGCTAATATGGCCCTCATTACTATAACCACCCAACACCGCTGAGGTCACTGTTTGTTCTAATTGGTCGATGATATTCATAAGTTGTTGCCTTTGTCGGCGTTGATTTAGGATATGTAGCAGCGATTTCTTTTTTTGACTTCAGTTTTATACGCTTTAGACTATAGCACGGTTATGAAACTGCGCGTTTAACTGGCCAGCCGTTAACAAGTAATAGGGGCATATAAATTGCCTGCTATTTATATAACGCTTGATTGTTATTTAAATGGTCATAAATCCAAATAAACATCGCCTAATATTTGCTTGTTTTTTGGTGAATTTTTATTCTGTCGTTAAACTTTACGGTCAGTATACGAAGCATTACTTAGTTGCCTGTTGCGCTGTTATATTATTCAATATAAACGATTATTAAAGCATAATTTTGTCGTCTATTGGTTTTTTGCCTTAGCATCACTGTTGGTTTCAGCTTTTGCTATTTATCAGCAACCATATTTAGCTATTACTTATCCAACTTATTTGGTCTTTAAGCACTACGCTCTATAACAATGCCCTCTATCAGGCTCGGCCTAAGGACTCTCCTTTGTTTAACCATACGACGCTTATTATCATCATTACCGTTATTGTCAGTCTACTGGCGTGGCAAAACAAAACCTTGTTTAATCGGCTGATTTTTTATCCACCAGCGGTGAATAATGGTCAATGGGATCGCTTTGTGACCCATGGTTTTATTCATGCTGATGCAATGCATCTGCTGTTTAATATGTTCACCCTATACTTTTTTGGTCGTGCGATCGAAGGTCTGTATCAGCCATTTTTATTCGGTTATGGTTTCGTGGTTTTTTATGTATTGGCGATCGTTGTCGCGATGATTCCAAGCTATATTAAAAACAAAAATAGTGCCAGCTATCTAAGCCTTGGAGCGTCAGGCGGCGTATCGGCGGTACTGTTTGCTTTTATTCTACTAGCACCGTGGGAAAAGATTTATCTATTTGCCGTTATCCCTATTCCAGCGATATTGTTTGCGGTTGCTTACGTTGCTTATAGTATTTACGCCGATAAACGTGGTGGCTCAAATATCAATCATATGGCACACATGTGGGGCGGCGCGTTTGGGATAGTTGCAACTATTATTTTAGAGCCTCAAGTTCTACCGCACTTTTTAAATGCGCTATTATCTCCTGAATTTTAGAGTTTTCTATTAAAAATAATTAATAAAACTAAGTAATAAAAATTAACCGTAAAAATTGAAATAAAAGCTTGGTTTATAAGAGCAGCTTAATGAATTAAGCAATGATTAATTAATGTAGTTTGATGTTTTACGTAGATTTATATTTAACAAAATATTTAAGAATTTGATAATTATTATGATTATAGATGTTATTGGTGATATTCACGGTTATGCAGACAAGTTGGTGGGTTTGCTAAAGCAGTTAGGCTATGTGCATAACGGCAACCATTTTGTACCGCCATCCGGTCATCGGGCGCTATTCATTGGTGATTTCATTGACCGTGGGCCGCAACAAGTAGCATCGCTAGAGATTGTGTTTGCCATGTTAGATGCAGATGTTGCCGATGCGGTGATTGGCAATCATGAATACAATGCATTAACCTTTGCCATGCCTGACCTAGAACAACCTGAGCCTGAGCGCTATTTACGCTCACATAGCGCTGTTCATGTGCGCCAGCATGAAGCGTTTTTAGCCGAAGTACCCTTTGGCTCGGAAGCGCATCAATATTGGCTACAGCGCTTTTATGAGATTCCATTGTGGTTGGAGACTGACTATGCTTGCTTTGTACACGCTTGCTGGGATGTCGATAGCATGGCGGTATTGAAGCCGCTCTTGACTGCCGATAATTGCCTGACGTCTGCAGCGGTCATTGCTACGGCGCAAAAGCCTAGCCCTGCTTATGAAGCGCTTGAGCGCGTGCTAAAAGGCGTAGAAACCGCATTACCCGATGGTTTAGTCATGGTCGATAAAGATGGTGCAGCGCGCTCGCAAGTACGCGTACGCTGGTGGCTTGATGAGCTGAATAAACGCACCATTCACGAGATTGCCCGTGCACCCAACTCAGGATTGGCGCAAATACCAAGTGATGCCCTAGCGGAAAATATCGAGTTTGCCCTTAAAACCCATAAACCGGTATTCGTTGGTCATTATTGGCTGACCGGTACACCGAAACCCCTTAGCCCGCAGGTCGCTTGTACCGATTATTCAGCAGCGATTGATAGTGGTTATCTGACCTGCTATCAGCTCGATACCGAGCAACCATTACCACTAAAAGCTTATAATTTCGTACAGTATCGCCATGATGAAGACCCAAAAAGAGATACATAAAAAAGATAAATGTATAAAATCAGCGTTATTTGGCTAGCTTTGCTATTAAACAGCAAACTTGGCTTTACGAAGGCAGCAAAACTTTTGTATGATGGTCTTTTTGAGGATATCAAAGCATGAGCACTCCATCGGTTACGGTTAACCCTGTTGAGCAAAACAGCCCAATCACTTCTCCTGCTGGTCAGCCAAAAGTAGGTATTATCATGGGCTCGCAGTCGGATTGGACAACCATGAGTGCAGCAGCGCAATTACTTGCCGACTTTGATATCGCCTTTGAATGTGAAGTGGTGTCAGCGCATCGTACCCCTGATAGATTGTTTGATTACGCCAAAAGTGCTAAAGGTAACGGCTTGCAGGTGATTATCGCTGGGGCTGGCGGTGCGGCTCATCTGCCCGGTATGTGCGCCAGCCAAACGCCGCTACCTGTCTTTGGCGTGCCTGTTAAATCATCAATGCTCAGTGGTTGGGATAGTCTACTCTCTATCGTGCAAATGCCAAAAGGCGTGGCCGTTGGAACCTTAGCGATTGGTGCGGCTGGCGCCTATAACGCTGCTCTCCTTGCCATTCAAGTACTTGCCTTGCACGATGAATCGATTGCGACTAAGCTTGATAACATGCGTCAAGCGCAAACTGATACCATCCTTGCCAGCCCAACACCCGGTATTATTAATCAATAAAGTAAGTAAACTCAGCCAGATTGCGTTAAGTTTTGACAAAAGACTATTAGCAGAACTGCAATATTAACCAAGAAATATTAAGCGCAATCATCTGGTTTTTAAATCTCAATATCAAACCTAACAAGCAATGCTCTAAACTTGATATTTTTGATCAGATGCGTTCTACTAAATACAAGGTGCATACAGTGCACCTTTTCCTATTTTACTAGCATAAGTTTTATCCCGTAAGTTTTAGATATTAATACTCAAAACCCCTTATTCATTTTTAATGTAAAGAGCCTGCCATGACTACAGCGAACGCTTATCCTGTTACCCAAACCATTCGTACCATCGGTATTTTAGGCGGTGGTCAGCTTGGTATGATGCTCGCCGAAGCCGCCATGCCGCTCGGTTATCAATGCGTATTTTTAGAAGACAATGCTGACTGCCCTGCCAGCCTATATGGCAAAGTCTTTCATAGCGAGCAATTAGAAGCATTTATTGCGGCAGCTGACGTCTTTACCTTAGAGTTTGAAAACACGCCTACTGCCACAGTTGAGCAATTGGCTAGCCTATCAAAATCTGGTAGCAAACAAGGCATGTTTCCGCCACCGATTGCCCTTGATATCGCCCAAGATCGCTTAAAAGAAAAAGGCATGTTTAACGAGCTTGATATCGCAACCGTACCATTTATGGCGGTCAATTCTGAAGCAGAATTGAAGCAAGCTTGCGACGAGCTAGGATTGCCTATCGTCCTAAAGACCAGCCGCGGTGGTTATGACGGCAAAGGTCAGTTCGTTATTAGAGAAGAAAGCGATATTAACTCAGCTTGGCATGAGCTTAAAGATGCGCTTAGCGGCAAAGGCACACTGACGCCAACGCCTGCGCCACTTATTGCAGAAGGCTTTATTAACTTTAGCCGTGAATTATCTATCATTGCTGCACGCGCCCAAAATGGTCAAGTACGCTGCTATGATTTGGTCGAAAACCATCATCATAACGGCATATTAGCCAAAACCCGCGCGCCTGCCGTTGGTACTAGCAATTTGTTTCAACAAGCAACCGATGCCATTACCACTGTGATGAATCATCTAGGTTATGTTGGTGTGATGGCGCTTGAGTTATTTGTGAGTAAAGATACTCGTGGCAACGACTATCTGCTTGCCAACGAGATTGCCCCGCGCGTCCACAACTCTGGACATTGGAGTATTGAAGGCGCGATTACCAGTCAGTTTGAGAACCATATTCGCGCGGTGGTCAATCTGCCACTGGGCGATACCGATAACGTCCACCCAGCGATTATGTTGAATGTGTTAGGTCAATATCCTGATATCAGCGCGGTGTTAAACATAGATGGTGCGCATTATCATAGCTACCATAAGGCTGAACGTGAAGATCGTAAGATTGCGCATATTACTCTGATGCCAAACGACGTTGCTGACTTAGATATTGCCCTTGCTAAACTGGTTGCTGTGCTGCCTAATAAAGTCGGTCTTGATAAAAAGTTAGCGCCTACGGTTACCGAGAACCAAGCAAAAACACTAGAGCAAACAGCCAGCACGGAAACTGACCAAGCTGCAGAAGATGCTATCCATGTTAAAGAGAGCCAACCAGA
This sequence comes from Janibacter sp. CoH_79_TC_3, assembly GCF_058197955.1. Taxonomy (NCBI): domain Bacteria; kingdom Bacillati; phylum Actinomycetota; class Actinomycetes; order Micrococcales; family Intrasporangiaceae; genus Janibacter; species Janibacter sp. CoH_79_TC_3. The sequence goes on along the minus strand of NZ_JBXWIV010000003.1, from coordinate 80,020 downwards.
GGGTTTAGGAGATATAGACCAGCTATCAAACGACCAGCTATCAAATACAGATAAGGCTCAGAAATAATGCAGATTTGGGTAGATGCTGATTCAGTGCCTCTGATTGCCAAAGACTTGATTATCAAAACGGCTGAACGTACGCAAACCATGGCGATATTCGTCGCCAATCAGCCTATTAAATTACGCAAATCACCGCTGCTCGTCATGACAGTGGTGCAATCAGGGTTTGATAAAGCCGATGATTATATCGTTGAGCAAATCCAGCCTGGCGATTTGGCCATCACTAGCGATATCCCTTTGGCAAATGATATTTTAGATAAAGGCGGGATGGTTTTGACCACCCGTGGTATGGTCTATGATAAAAACAATATCAAGCAAAAGCTCAATATGCGCGATTTTATGGATACCATGCGTGGTACGGGCGTGCTCGAGCTACAGGAAATGAGTGGGCAGAAACCTTATGGCGACCGCGATAAAAAAGCCTTTGCTGATGGTCTTAATCGCTTAGTACGTTAACTGGTACTTTAATTTCCTTACTTATTATTTGGCATCTATTCTTTCTAAGCCTTGTTATAAATTTTTTATTCTTATAAAGAACAGTTTTTATAAATAGCAATTTTTATAGAGAGCAATTTTATAAAGAACAGGCTTGCAAACCGTATACACTCCATAACCAAACACCATGCAAACGGCACCCTTCATAACGAAGTGTGTTCGTCATTCTTGTTACCCTATATGCAGCTTTTAAAGTAATCAGTTTTTGAATAATTGGTTTTAAGATAACGTTAATGTATATAAAACGCATATAAAAACAGGAATGATAATGAAAATATTAGTGATTGGTGCCAGTGGTCGAGTGGGTACAGATTTGGTCAAGCAGTTATTAGCCGATGACCATCAAGTGATAGGCACAACCCGTCAAGATGAAAAACTATTTAATGATGACAATTATAGTCAGTTAGATTTAGATATTACTGCTGAAAAAGACGCGATTCAACAGAAAATCGAGCAAGATATCGATGCTGTCTATTTTGTTGCAGGTTCTGGTGGTAAAGATGTCTTAGAAGTTGATCTACATGGTGCGGTTAAAACCATGCAGGCAACAGAAGCTAAAGGTATCAAACGCTATATCATGCTAAGCACAGTGTTTTCATTAGACACCAGCAAATGGAACAACCCTGGTATTTCTGACTTAAAAGAATACTATATCTGTAAGCATTACGCTGATCAGTGGCTGGTTAATAATAGCAACCTTAATTACACTATCGTGCAAGCAGGTGCGCTAAAAGAGCGTGCAGCAACGGGTAAAATCACTATCAATGATGACAATGCGGGTGAAAACTCAATTGAAGATGTGGCTACAACGTTAGCTGCAGTACTTAATGCCAATAATACGACTAAGAAAGTCTTTAGCATGCACAATGGTGAAACCGCCATTGATGAAGCACTTGCTAAACTGTAATAAAAAAATAGTATAAGAATAAAAAAAGCGCGTAAGCCTTCCGGTTTACGCGCTTTTCTCTTATAGATTATTTAAAAATTAACGGTTACGTTAAACGATATCAAAGAGCAACTAAGCCAAGCCACTAGGAAAAGGAATCACGTCCTCTAAGCTGCTAGCGCCTGTGATGACCATCAGCAATCTATCAATACCAACCGCGATACCGCTGCAGGAGATTAAATCATCAGATGCCGCTAATAAATGCTCATCGATTGGCATTTGTGGCAAGTTATGATGCTGACGCAATTGATTGTCGCACTCAAAGCGTTCTCTTAACGCCTGCCCATCTGCCAGTTCATCATAAGCATTGGCAATCTCAATACCATTAATATAAAGCTCAAAGCGCTTAGCAACGGTATTACCTTCTTTATCCAAAGCTGTTTTCGCCAATGCAGCAGTTGCAGGTGGGTATTCTATAATCAACGTCGGCAAATCATGACCCAAATTCGGCTCGACGGCATGACTAAACAGTAAATCTAACCAGCTTTGACGAATATCTGCTTCGTTATTGATTGCACCACTTTCTGTACTATTAAAGTTAAACCCTGTCAAACCTTTATCTTCTGCCACGGCTTGTAGTGCCGCAATACTGGCAGTCAGCGGATGAATACCAACAAAATCCATAAAGGCATCGACGTAACGGTAATGACTCAGCACAATCGGATAGCCATAAAGCGCTTCCAGTAGCTCGCCCAATTCAGCGGCCATATCATCTAGGCTATAGTTCGGCTGATACCATTCAAGCATAGTAAATTCAATATTGTGGCGGACGCCTATCTCATTATCACGAAATACCGGACAGATCTGATAAATGGGAACCTGCCAGCTGGCAAGTAGGCGCTTCATGGCAAACTCAGGCGAAGTATGCAAATAATAGGTACAAGGTTTATCTTGGTAAGTAACCTGCGCCGCTACTGACTGCAAAAAAGTATCGGTATTGCCTGCTTGTGATAACAAGGGCGTCTGCACTTCAAGCACTTGACGCGTGGCAAAAAACTGCCGAATATCACTGATAAATTGCGCACGTTTTTGTGCCATTGATACGGTTATGGTCGGCGCATAGCTAGGTTTCAAAGAAGAATTACTTGCTTGGTTCATTATTATTTACTGTCATTTAAGAATAAAAAATGGAGTTTAAATGGGTGTTTTAGACTTTAAGAATGCCTGACCTTTAAAACTGCCTAACTTTTACGATTGCCATTCACGGCGTAAATGATAATCTCGGCGCAATTGATCAAAGTCGGCACCCTTTACTTGACCATCAGCTAACTTGCTTCGCAGTGCAGCATCATCTTGCATAATGTCATAAAACTTAAGCAGCCTTTCGGGATGTCCCTTTAGCTCAGACCATAAAAACATATTGAGTGGTAATAGTGTGTGCATAGACTGCACAGGGCTGACCGCCAGTTTCTCACAGAGCGCATCATAGATAATTTGCGTACCACGTAGCTTACCTTCGACCGTATAACCGGCGATATGCGGAGTCGCAATAGCAAGTTTGGATAGCAACTGCTCAGAAATTTCTGGCTCATGCTCAAACACATCAAGCACCACTTGGCGTCCAGTACACTTAATATCTGCTTCTAAATCACGCGCATTAATGACGGGTCCGCGCGCGCTATTGATTAATAAAGTCTCTGACGGCATTGCATCTAATGCATTTTTATCGATTAGATACCGTGTTGGATAATCGCTACCACTCGGGTGAGTATCATTCCTCTTATCAGTCAATGGCACATGCAAGCTAATCACATTACTTTGGCTCAATACTTGATCAAAGCTGGCGTTATTAATATTCGATGCAGGCAGTAGCGGATCGTAACCCATTACTTGCCAACCTAAATCATGGGCATATTGAGCAAGAGTACTGCCAATGTTGCCCAGTCCGATAATACCCAGTGTTAATGACGGCATAGATTGCTGCCAATACTGCGGGCGCAAGGTTAAAATAGCGGTTAATACATATTGCGCAACCGAATGCTTACTACAGCCTGCGGCATTGGCAAAGGTTATATTACGCGCTGCCAAGTAGTCTTGATCGACATGATCAATACCGATCGTTGCCGAACCAACAAATTTAACACTGTTATTCTCTGCCAATAGCGCCTCGCTAACTAGCGTCACCGAGCGTATCAATAGCACGTCAGGCTGACACTCTGCAATCAGTTGCGCATTGATATCACGTCCAGCGACGGCAATAATGTTCACCGTGCGTTTAGTCTCTTGCCCAAGCGTCGATGCATTAAAAAATTCATCGAGACTGGCAATATTGCTATCGGCAACGATGGTCAGAGGACGAATATTTTCATTAGTCATAATGCTGGCATTAGGCATCTTTAAACATCCCTATTTATAAAGGTTTATTATCAATAATCGAATTATTAGAACCGTATATTTTTATGACGAACTTTATGCATTTCTCTTTTGAATTTATAAGTTGTCAGTGGAAGCGATTGTTTCATCTTCACTTTGCACATCAACTTTAGGTAACTTTCGACCGTCAGCCAACATCACTTCATGCTCAGCAAATAATTCATTCTTATGCTGCGATATCCATTCACGCCATACTGCAAGGCCGATTGCCAATACCACAGGACCGATGAATAACCCGACAAAACCAAACGCCGTCAGACCGCCCAATACTCCGATAAAAATAATGATAAAAGGGATTTTGGTCGCGCCACTGATGACGATAGGACGGATAAGATTATCAACCCAACTGATGACCAATATGCCCCAAAGGCCTAAACCGATACCTTCTACGGTATGGCCTTGGCTTAATAACCAAATAGATACTCCGCCCCAAACAAACGGCGTGCCAAAGGGAATTAAAGCAATGATAAAAGTGACGATAGTCAGTAAAATAGGACTTGGCGCACTAGCGAAATAATAACCAATACCAGCGAGGAGTGCTTGTGCCAACGCGGTTAGGCCAATCCCATAGACTACTGCGCGTGTGGTCGTACCGACCGAATCAATATAACCATCGATGCGATTGCCAATAACATTGCGTAGCGCTTGACGGATTTGACGTACCAAACTTGTGCCATCACGATAAAAGAAAAACAGTGTCATCAGCGCCATGCCAAGCTTAGCCAAACCACTGAATACCACATCAAATGCCACTTTGCCATAATATAGATGCGACTGTACCCACAGACGAAATGCTTCTAACGTCCCTTCAGGATTCTTATTGATTCTCCATAGCACATCTTTGACTTGCTGACCGATGATTGGCAAGTCCTTTATCGAGTCAGGCACGTCTAAATAGCCAACTTTGATACGATAGACTAAATTAGTAATCAAGCTTAGCGCTTCTTGTTGCAAGATAAAAACACCGACGACGAGCGGCACACCGATCATAAGTATGATGCTCACCGTCATAATGGCGGCGCTAAGATTTGAGCTAAAACGAACTCGTTGATGAAAAAAATTATAAATAGGAAAGGTGACGTACGCTAAAATTGCTGCCCACAGCGCCGGTACAATAAAAAACTGTACGACTTGGAAACACAATACAATCAGCACCACTAGCAAAGTAATGGCCAATAAGCGCTGAATAATAAATTCTTTTGTCCAGTTTTCGATCATAGCGTATAAACCAAGAGCGGGCAGCACACAGCCAATTCGGCTCTGCTGTAACGTTTATAAATAGGTGGATAGAAATCACAGATTATGTCCATCATCTATATCCATTAGCGAGTATTTTGCAGTGTAAATTTTGAGCAATAGGTTTGGTTAATAAGTTAGGCGTAAAGTAGTTGCGACAAATAACGCTACCGTACCATAGAGCGCTCTGACAAACACCTTAATCAGCTATAAAAACAGTATTAATCTACAAAAATTGCTTTAGGTGATGAAAACGGTATTTATTCGATATCCGCCTACATTATCCATCTATATTTACAGCGTAAAACCAAACCATAGCAACGGCTTATTATGCCTCAAAGCACGCTAGATAAATAAGGCTATGTTGTAATCTTTACTTACAATTATCTGTACGTAGTAGGCACGAATATTGATATTTACTGTTGGAAGTCATCAAGTAAAACCATTCCTTTAAAACAATAGCTATTTATCGCCTTTTTTCTTTTTCTACTGACTTCTACTGTAATGACTGGCGCGCTAAATCAATGCTCAGTTCTATTTGTACGGACAATTGATGTTATACTAAAGGGATTAATTTGAACGCTTAAATGCTGCCAAGTTGGTATGACGTTATTTATTTTTGTCATTATCAACCGTAGCGTTTTGAAAATCACCTCTTACAATCCTTATTTGCCCCCTACTCTAAACGGTCTTAATAATTTGCCTTTTAGAGCAGCGTTGCATATTTTGGTATTGTCGATGCGCATTGTATTAATGCCTATCCAAGCGTTGCGCTTAGCATAGATTCACTATTCAAGAATCGTGTTTTGAGAGCATGAGTATATACTTATATTTTGCATTAATTTTAAAAACTATTTTGATCTGGTTTTATCTGAAACCAAGACGGATTCAACACATTTAAATAACCTATTGATAGGAACAATAACAATGTCAAAAGACACTACAAAAGATACTGATAACCCCAATTTTACTGCCTCAAATGATGCCAATACGGCATCTAAACCGCAAGATAGCGTGACTTTTGCGCTAGCACAATCCCATTTTTTAGTGGGCGATATCACTGCCAATGCTGAAAAAATGCGCACCCTTGCACTACAAGCCCGTGAGCAAGGCGCGGATGTCATTATATTCCCAGAGTTAGGATTATTGGGCTATCCACCGCAAGATTTGTTGCTACGCCCAAGCTTATCGGGTCGTATCAAAAGCGCACTATCAAGCTTGAGTGATATCGATGATATCGTGATGATTGTAGGCTACCCGCATGTTGATCATCACGGCACTTTTAACTCAGCAGCCATTTTGCACAACGGTCATCAAAAAGGTTTTTATCATAAGCAAATCTTGCCAAACTACGGCGTATTTGATGAGCGTCGTTATTTCGATAAAGGTCGCAATCAAGTATTGTTTGATTATAAAGGCATTACCATTGGTCTGCTTATCTGCGAAGATTTGTGGGAAAAAGGTCCGATTGCCGAGCTTAAGAAACAAGGCGCCGACCTAATCGTGAGCTTAAATGCTTCACCGTTTGAGATTGAAAAACAAGACAACCGCAAAACCATGCTGGCCAAACGTAGCCGCGAAAACAATTTACCTATCATTTATCTAAATGCCGTTGGCGGTCAAGATGATTTGGTCTTTGACGGTGGCTCTATGGCGGTTCAAGCCGATGGCAGTGTTGCACATGAAGCGTCGCGCTTTATGAATCAGCTCATGCTAGCGAAATTTGACGTGAAAACTGCAAAATTTGATACGCAAGCAAAAACGCCTTTATCATTGAGCCGTGAGTCGGAGATGTACCAAGCGCTGGTCGTTGGTCTACGTGATTACGTCAATCTTTCTGGATTCACTGGCATTATCGTTGGTTTATCAGGCGGTATTGATTCAGCCTTGACCTTGTGTATCGCTGTCGATGCGCTAGGCGCTGATAAAGTCTATGCGGTGATGATGCCGTACGAATATACCTCACAAATCAGCTTAGAAGATGCGCAAGCACAGGCCCGTCGCTTAAACGTTTCTTATACGGTCTGCCCAATTTTTGATGCGGTTGAAGGCATCCGTCATACCTTAGCGCCATTATTTAATAAATCACCTGCTGATACCACCGAAGAGAATATCCAAGCGCGCGCACGCGGTGTGGTGCTAATGGCATTGTCTAATAAATTTGGTCACTTGGTCATCACCACCGGTAATAAGTCAGAGTTAGCGGTTGGTTATTCAACTTTATATGGCGATATGGCGGGCGGCTTTGATGTGCTAAAAGACGTTTATAAATCGCAAGTATATAAACTTGCCAGCTACCGTAACCGCTTGGAAGATACGCCGGTTATCCCTGAGCGTGTGATTACGCGTCCACCATCGGCTGAGCTGCGTCCTGATCAAAAAGACCAAGACAGCCTGCCTGACTATGATGTCCTAGATGGTATCTTAATGTCGTATATTGATGAAGACATGGGTTACCAAGATATCGTCGATAAAGGCTTTGATGCTGACTTGGTCGCCAAAGTCATTAAAATGGTTGATAACAGCGAGTACAAACGCTCGCAAGCACCGATTGGCACCAAAATTAGCCATAAAGCTTTTGGTCGTGAGCGCCGTTATCCACTGGTGAATAAATGGTCAATCAAAGGCTAAGCTTTAATACCAGATTTATCCTTATAGCCTTTTAGATAGACTATTATTTTTTGGATTAACGGCTATTTTAGATTACACCCTAAAAGGTTGGATAAGTTTAAGTTTTCATAACACTTTATATAATATCATTAAAGTGTTTTATAATTAGCTGGGTGCTTCTTACCCAGCTTTTTTAGTTTTTATCGATAAATATTTTCGTTATCTACTAACGTTTCTAAATATTCATACATAGTTTCTTACTTCTCATTATTCCAACTATTATTTTTGATTTAACTACCTTACCTATTTTTATCCGAGTCCTTCATGAGTTTGCTAACCGCTACTATCTTCCTTCTTTTATTACTTACCTTGAGTGCTTTTGTCTCTGCCGCCGAGATTGCCATCGCTGCTGGTCGCAAGATTAAGCTCCAAATCATGGCAAAAGAAGGTGAAGTCCGCGCCCTTGATGTCCTGCATATGCAAGAAAATCCTGGTGGATTTATTACTGTGGTGCAAGTCGTACTTAACGCCGTCGCCATTTCAGCAGGTGCGGTTGGTGAGTCAGCCATTAGCCCTTATTTGCAGCTATTGATCAAGCATGAAGCGGCGGCATCCGTTATCTCATTTGTCCTTATTACCAGTTTGTTTTCCCTACTTGCTGATTTGATGCCTAGGCGCTTGGCGATGTCTAATGCTGAAATCTTTGCTGTGCGACTGGTACGCCCTATGATGGCGTTGACTTTTATTTTTAAGCCGGTTATTTGGGTCTTTGATGGCGCCGCAAACCTTATCTTTGAGCTTTTTAATATATCAACCATTCGCCAAGATGACATGACTCCAGAAGATATTTATGCCGTAATGGACGCTGGCGCTGAAGCCGGTGTGCTCAAAAAACAAGAGCACCATTTGATCGAAAACATCTTTGAGATGCAAGAGCGTACCGTCACCTCAGTGATGAATCCGCGTGAGCATATCGTCTATTTTGATAGCAAGACCAGTACAGAAGAAGTGGTTGAGGTGATGATTGCGCAGCCGCATAATAAGTTTTTGGTCTGTGAGGAAGACGACTTAGAGCAGATTATCGGTTATGTAGAGTCGCGCAGCTTTTTAGCCTTAGTACTTAACCAACAAGAAGTCAGCTTAACTAACAAAGCGCTATTAAAACCGGCGTTATTTGTACCCGATACTTTATCTTTGTTTGAAGTGTTAGAGATGTTTAAATCGACCGGCGCTGACTTTGCCGTTATCGTTAATGAATATGGCTTGGTGGTTGGCGTCATTACCCTACGCGATGTGATGAGTATTGTCATGGGTGAGCTGGTGACCGTTGAAGAGCAGCCTATTGTACAGCGTACGGATAATTCTTGGCTTATCGATGGTATGACGCCCATTGAAGACGTTATTCGGGCGCTAGATATTGTTAATTTACCGCGCAGTCAGAACTATGAAACTATCAGCGGCTTTATGATGTATATGCTGCGCAAAATTCCTAAAAAAACCGATACCATCGAATACGCCAATTATCGTTTTGAGATTATCGCTACCGACAATCTTAAAATTACCCAGCTACTTGTCACCAAACTTGAAGAGCCCGTTAAATAGAAAGTGTTTTTTAAGTTTGATATTTAGTTATTGATAAACTGAGTTAGTGTTGACTAAATGACTTAATACTAAATTAATGCCAAGCTTAAAATCAGGCACGTGCCCCAAATATCGCCGTGCCGACGCGTACCATGGTCGAGCCATTGGCAATGGCTGCACTCATATCGCCACTCATACCCATGCTCAGCGTATTCCAATGCTGCAACTCTGGATGCTCAATCTTGATATCTTCAAATAATTGCTTGGTTCGAGCAAAGGCATCGGTGTTGGCTTTTGACGGTATAATCATCAAACCACGCAATTGCAAACGCTCGTAATGTTTAATCACGCTTATCAATTCGGGTAGCTCGGCTGGCAAACATCCTGATTTGCTGTCTTCAGTATCGATATTAACTTGTATCAGCACATTAAGGGGCGACAGCTCAGCGGGGCGCTGTTCATTGAGGCGCTTAGCAATAATCTCACGCTCCAGCGTTTGCACCCAGTCAAAATGCTCAGCGATATCTCGCGTCTTATTGCGTTGAATACTACCAACATAATGCCACATAATATATTCACATTCTGGCTGCCCTCGTAAAACTTGTATCTTTTTAAGCGCTTCTTGCAGATAATTTTCACCAAAATCGCGCTGCCCTTGACGCGCTAATGTCGCAATCATCTCAGCAGGCTTGGTTTTAGATACTGCCAATAAAGTGACTTCATTATTCTCCCTTGTTGCTTGTTCACACGCCTGCGCTACTTGTTTATTAACTTGCTGCCAACTTTTAATTAAACTTACATTATCGATGTTACTTTCATCATTTTGCATGGCAAACGAAGTCACATCAGCGGATGTGTTATTTTCATTGGTACGCTTAGAGGTATCATTCATAAAAGGCTCACGGAGATAAATAATAGAATAATTTTTATTATAAGTAACTTTTAGTTTAAAAAATTATACCTTAATAAAGAAGATAATAACCTTGCATAAAAGCCTGAAAAATGAAGCTACATTATTTTTGCATTTTATTTATATAGTAGATGGTTAAATAGTCATAGTCTTGTTATTATATTGTTACATGGTCTAACATATGCTACTGAAAAATATAGCAATCGTAACAGAATAGACCACACTCTTTTTAAGATAATTGATTTGAATCGTGTTATAGAATCATTAAACATTCTAGGCACTTTTTGGCTCACCATTATTTATTGATACTTATTGATAGGAATACCCCATTATGGCTGAAAAGAATAATTTAAGCATCGAAGACTTGCTGCGCTTTACGGTCAAGCATAAAGCTTCAGATTTACATATTTCAGCCGGTATGCCAGCGATGATTCGTGTTGACGGTGAAATGACCCGCATTAATATGCCAGAGATGAGCCATCAGGTTGTGCATCAGCTGATCTATGACATCATGAATGATAAGCAACGTGCCGATTTTGAAGAGTTTTTTGAGACCGATTTCTCTTTTGAAATTCCGAATTTAGCGCGTTTTCGTGTCAATGCCTTTAACCAAAATCGCGGTGCAGGCGCTGTTTTTCGTACCATTCCCTCTAAAGTTCTAACGATGGAAGACTTAGGTATGGGCGAAGTTTTCAAGCGTGTGTCTGACTTTAAACGCGGCATAGTATTAGTGACTGGGCCGACGGGCTCAGGAAAATCTACCACGCTCGCCGCCATGATTGACTATATCAATGAAACGCGTAAAGAGCATATTTTAACCATCGAAGACCCGATTGAGTTTGTCCACGAGTCTAAAAAGAGCTTGATTAACCAACGTGAAGTTCACCGCGATACCTTGGGTTTCGAGCCAGCACTGCGCTCTGCCCTACGTGAAGATCCAGACGTTATCCTCGTTGGTGAGCTACGTGACCTTGAAACCATTCGCTTGGCATTGACCGCCGCTGAAACGGGGCATTTGGTCTTTGGTACTTTGCACACCAGCTCAGCGGCAAAAACCATTGACCGTGTGATTGACGTTTTCCCCGCTGCTGAAAAAGATATGATTCGAGCGATGTTATCAGAATCATTACAGGCGGTTATCTCGCAAACCCTACTGCGTCGTCAAACCGGCGGACGAATTGCCGCGCATGAAATTATGCTGGGTACGCCCGCTATTCGTAACCTAATACGTGAAAACAAAATCGCCCAAATGTACTCCTCTATTCAGACGGGTGCTGGTGATGGCATGATTACACTGGATCAAACGCTCAAAAACTTAGTGTCCAAAGGTACCATTAGCAAAGATGTCGCACGTCCTCATGCCAAGCAGCCTGAAGCATTTATTTAGTATTGACTTTCATCATACTAAACGTACTAACACTCAGCATTTTATACCATCACAAATTAACAATCATAGATTCTTGCTTGGCTTTATTTATTTTTAATGGTCGTTATTTGCAGTCTTTAAAAGTTTATTGAAGCAGCTTTTAATCTATATATTACGAATGTAGGTACGTTATGGACATTGATAAACTTTTACAGCTTATGATTAATAAAAATGGCTCTGACCTTTTTATTACCGCTGACGTTGCACCATCCATGAAAATCAATGGCAAAATTTTGCCGGTTGGTAAAACGCCGTTAACGGCTGAGCAAACTATGAGACTGGTTAAAGGTGTCATGACGCCAAGCCAGCAAAAAGAGTTTGACGAAACCAATGAGTGTCAGTTTGCGATTACCGACCAAGCTCAGCAGGCACGTTTTCGGGTCAGTGCTTTTATCCAGCGCGATATGGCAGGGATGATTTTACGGAAAATTGAAAATAATATCCCAACGGTTGAAGAACTACGCCTACCACCGGCATTAAAAGAGCTGGCCATGAAAAAGCGCGGTATTATCTTATTGGTTGGGGCTACAGGTACAGGTAAATCGACCACCCTTGCGGCAATGATTGGACACCGTAACCAAAACTCGCATGGTCATATTATTACTATCGAAGATCCTATCGAGTTTGTCCATAAACATCGCGGTTGTATCATTACCCAGCGCGAAGTCGGTATCGACACCCATTCTTTTGAAGCAGGTCTTAAGAATACCTTACGCCAAGCGCCCGATGTTATTTTGATTGGCGAGATTCGTAACCGCGAAGTCATGAGTTACGCGATTCAATACGCTGAAACGGGACATTTGGTTTTTGCGACCTTACACGCCAACAACGCCAACCAAGCTATTGACCGTATTATTCATTTCTTTGAAACGAGTCGTCATAATCAGTTGTTTATGGATTTGTCCTTAAACTTGCAAGCCATTATCGCCCAGCAACTGATTCCAACGCCTGACGGCAAAGGACGACGCGCTGCTATTGAGATTTTATTAAACTCACAGCTGATTAGTGACTATATCCGTAAAGGCGAGGTTCATGAAATCAAAGATGTGATGACGCGCTCACGCGAGAGCGGTATGCAAACCTTTGACCAAGCGCTGTTGGATTTATATGAAAATGGTGAAATTACTTATAAAGAAGCCATTCTGCATGCCGACTCCCCTAACGATTTACGCCTAAAGATTAAATTGAGTAGCAAAAACGGCACCGCCAATTTAGATGAAGGCGCTGACAGTCTATCGCTAGATATTACTTAATTTTATATTCTTTAGTTAATATTTTCCATAAAAAAGCCCTCATTAAATGTGAGGGCTTTTTGCAGTTTTTAAATTAATAGTTTTTATATTATCATTATAAGATCGTTGGTTTCTAAACCGCTTATTTTGCACTGTCTCTACAAGCTTGATTATTACAGATACCATATAATACCAAAGAATGACCAGACAGCTTAAAGCCATGCTCTGCTGCTACTTTGGTCTGTTCTTCTTCAATCGTCTTATTATGGAATTCGATAATCTTACCGCAAACATCACAAACCAGATGGTCATGGTGCTCTTCTTGGGTGATCTCAAACACCGATAGATTGTTTTCAAAGTTGTGCCGCTCAACGATACCTGCTTGCTCAAACTGGGTTAGGACACGATACACAGTTGCCAGTCCCACATCCTCACCTTGCTCAATTAGCGCCTTGTATACCTCTTCTGCACTCATATGATGCAGCTCTGCGCTTTCAAGCAGCTCTAAAATCTTGATACGCGGTAACGTTACTTTTAAACCCGCTTTACGTAAATCTTGATTAGTAAAAGAAGCCATAATATCCCTTTTGACTATGAAAGTCTTAGCAAATAAATTTGGAAAACAGGAGTGAAATAATCGTCAATACTTAGCAATAATTGCTAGTGAAAAATAATCGTTATAAAAAACTGGCATTTATTAAGCGAATTTTTAGGGCATTTTTTTATAACAATCTGCTGCCAAGTGTATGAATTTACAATATAAATAATAAATACAGTAAGATAGCGTTTGGTAAATAATGTCGTAAGTGGTAGGCAATTGCAAGTAAATGACGTATCATTTGTCCAAGATTGTCAGCGAGAACAACATCACAGGTTTTTAGCTGTACCTAACCCATTTCTTATGAGTCATCTTACCATGATAAAGACATTAAATTTTCGTTCGTTAAGCGCTGCCAATGCAGTACGCAAGATTGCCATTACGAGTATGCTTAGTGCCGCTGTGGCTATGTCTGGCTGCTCGTTACTGAGTGTCTATAAGATTGATTTGCCACAGGGAACTGCTATTACCCAAACCCAAGCTCAAAAAGTGCAATTGGGTATGAATCAAAATCAGGTGCTTTATATTCTTGGTAGCCCAGCGATTAAAGACACACTAGCGCCAAAACGCTGGGATTATATTTACGACTATAAGGCAGGAACCGAAGGCCGCCGTCAAGGCATCGCCGATGTTAAAAATGCCAGCCAACATTTAATTGTCTATTTTGATGATAACGGTATAGTGACTCGGATTGAAGGTATCGATAGCTTACCTGCTTCATAAGTTTGATAGCAATCTAAGCCTTACTTAACTTGACGACTAACTACGAGATTTATTTTTGCGCTGAGACATAGGATCAGCGCTTAAGCTGCGATATACCTCTACCCGATCAAAAGCCTGCAATTGATAATTGAGTGGCTGCTTTTGCGCATATACCCCAACATGCCAACGCTTAGCCGTTGGCGTTGTCGTATTAACGACCTGCTCGCACCATGTTGCCAGCTCTTCAAACTGCTTCAGCCAACCGACTTGCGCCAATGCCTCATACAAAGTGGTACCCTGACTGACTTGCGCAGTTAGGTAATGCTGACGTACGCCATCTTCTGCATACGCCAAATATACTGTCATCAAATTGCTCTGCTCAGCCTGAGACATATTAACGTTATCTTCACCGTTATCAGTTGCATGGTTATTAGCAGTGTTCATTAGCTTAACCACTGCATCATCCAACCGATTAACGCTAATAGTAACGCTAACGGCACAATCAAGCGTATCGCCACCCGCCATAGGTTATAAAAAGCTTCGTTGCCAAAGTTTAAAGATTTACGCAGATGACTAATTTTCATCTGCCAACCAGCAAAGACAGACAATAACAACACGGCGATACTACTGATAATCACCAAAATACCGACCAGCCAATTAGTCGGTATAGCAACGACTAACAGCAGCGCTACTACAAATGTTAACACCACACTGACTAGAAAACCAAATTTATGCGCCAATTGCTGAGAGCTATAATGTAATAAATAGCTGGCCACAAATAACACCCCGACCCAATACAGTAACTGCCCAATCGGTGGTAACACCATACCACTGATAAATAAGGCGACCACGCCAACTACCAACTGTAATATCCAAATCGGCAGAACGAGCTTGGTTGCGCGATATTCTTGCGCGGCTTGATCACGAGAGGACTTCTGAGCGTTATAATTATCAACACCTACTGCAGTAACCGCTTGCTTATTCACTAAACTTTGACCAAACCAATATAAGCCTGTACCTGCGCCCACACTGACTAACGCCAAAGCAACTGCACGCGCCCATTCGCTTAAGCTGATATCAGTCATCGCAAAAGCGATATTTGGTAAACCGTTTGCTACGCCCAATAACAAACCGACCAGCATTAAGCCTAAGCCAATTGGTAAAGGCGCGACACCCAATAAGCTTAATAAGACAGTAATGACCATTAAACCTGCGGCAATAGCAAAGCTTGGCACGTCAGGCGCGCTATTAAGCTCTGTTAGAGCCGCTAAAATACCGGTACTTGCCCCCGATATAACCAGCGCTGCGATAATAATGGACACCAATGCTGCAAGCCACCCGAAGCCGCGCCATAAAGAGCTGGCATCTGCCTCGCGAGTGAGCTTTTGCATACCGGCAACAGGCGCTTCGGCACTACGATAGGCTAAGGCAATCTCAGCATAAACCACTGGTAGCGAAACGAGCACCATCGCTAATAGCCAAAGTAACCAGAAATCAATCTCGCCTATGGATGCTGGTGCAAACCATCGGAACAATAGTAGTGGGAGCAGCGCGGCGATAAAGTAAGAAGCATAACGGATCATCATAATTTAAACTCAAGCGATTCAAAGTGAATAACATTTAATGATATAAAGCACTTAGTGATATAAAGCACTTATAAACACCTATAATTTCTATGATAATTTTTCTACAGGCGGCTTATCTTATACAAGTCTTATAAAAGGGCATGCAAATTATATAAGGACTAGCAGTTATAAAAAAACCCCGAAATCGGGGTTTAATAGCTAAATCGTAATGACTGCATTAAAGTACATAAGTTAGTATTTCATCTAAACATGCAACGAATTAGTGAATAGCACTTACATAGTCTGACAAGATACGAATATCGCGATCAGACAGTTTTGATGCGACAGTTTGCATCATACCCATCTCACCTTCTTTCGCTGCGTCATTGGCACGTTTTTGCTCATCGCTATCGATATCGTCTGCACGACCAGCTGCACGGAAAAGCTTTAGCTGAGTAGCGATATATTCAGCGTGCTGACCACCTAAACGTGGAAATGCTGCCCAAACGTTACCCGCTGCATCTGGACCATGACAGCCTGCGCAACCAATGACACCACGTGACTTATCACCACCTAAAAACAGCTTAGTCGCTTCTTGCGTGGTAGCAGGGTTACCAAACGCCACACCCCAAGGTGCTTGGCTTGCATAATAACCTGCGACGTTGGCTAAATCTTGCTGAGATAAATTGGCAACTTGTGATTGCATGATACCGTTTTTGCGGTAACCTGACTTAAACTCAACCAATTGTTTGTATAAGTACTTCACATTTTGACCGCCAAGATTTGGCTGGGCTGGTATAGGACTCACACCATTAACACCATGACAAGCAGCACAGACCGTCTCTGCGACTTGTTTGCCAGCGTTAAGATCATATTTAGGAACAGTGATAGCAGCTTGTACGCTGAAACTTGCAACACATAAGCTGGCGGCAGCGATTAACTTTTTCATTGATACAAATCCTACTAACTCGATGTAAGCGTTATCTAGCATGATTGCAGTGTCAAAAGACGTAATAGTCACCTAGCCATCATTTTTTCAGCTAAGCCATATATTATATAGTCTTTATCACAAGCAGCCCGAAAGTACTTACTAATATCAGGGTTTATTTTGGATTATTATAGCAAGACTTTTTACTATTTGCCTACTTAATCGTAGCATTGCAGTTTTTTTCTGCTCATACCATAGCTATACGATTAATAAAAAAACAAAAAGCGCAAAAGGTTCAGCAACCTTGCGCCTTATATTATTTATCTCTACTATTATTTAAGCTTTAAATACTCACCTACTACTTACTCATATATTCGATAAGCTTGCGGTAATCGTCATCATTACAGTCTTCGCACAGGCCACCCGCTGGCATTTGAATCATGCCGCTTTTTACTGATTTAACTAGCGCTGGCATACCCTTTTGTTTAATAAGTTGTTGCCATTTGGCACTGTCGCCTTTTTTAATCGCATTTAGCGCGCCACTATCGTGACAAGCAGCACATGAGCTATCATAGGATGCAGCAATATCAGCTGCGCCGGCAGTACTTATCATTGCCGCACTGATTAATAATACTGCGCCGCTACTGGCTAATAAGCGGTTGCTTTTGGCAAAAAATTTGCTGATTGAGAACATGGGACACCTCACCTCGTTTCTTCATTCGCTTAATCAATGATTTTATTAAACGTCTTTCATCCAATCTTTCTAACTAAGATTGTAACAATATATGTCGTACTAATATATATAAATATAGTTTAGCTTTGTTAACGCTGTGTGATGAGGTAGAAATGACCCTAAGCACAATATTTATTTAAGCACATATTTTTATCAAGCTGTGATTAATATGAGGTTAATAGCCGTTATTTCAGTAACTAAGCGCCGTAATAGTATAGAATAGGCATTATCCTAAAACCTTATATGATTGAAGTCTTATTTTTGCAGTGCACCTATTCCATACGCTGCTTTAAGCCTTACTCGATTAAAAATTTTTCACTACCGTATCCAATTTTTCAAGATTAATGAGTCACTTATGAGTACCCCGTTCAAAGATGTCGCCGCTGAGCATGCGGATTTTAATACCAAAGCCCGTCAGCGCATTCAGCAAACAGAATTTTTGATGTCTGCACCAACTTTTCGTCTTTGTCCACCTGATGTGGGGCTAGAAGTTGCTTTTGCTGGACGTTCAAACGCCGGTAAATCGTCAGCTATCAATGCATTAACCAATCAGCGCCAATTGGCACGCTCGTCTAAAACGCCTGGTCGCACGCAGATGATTAACTTTTTTAGTATTGGCGATAGTGATAGACGTTTGGTCGATTTACCGGGTTATGGTTATGCGGCCGTACCGCTTGAGATGAAAAAAGAATGGCAGGTTGAGCTAGAAGAATATCTCGTATCACGTTCAAGCCTTGCAGGTTTGGTGCTGATGTCAGATATCCGTCATCCGCTTAAATTCTTTGATGAGCAAATGCTTTATTGGGCAAAAGATGGTGAGCTGCCGGTGCATATCCTGCTGACCAAAGCCGATAAGCTTAAATATGGTGCTTCTAAAAATGCGCTACTCAATACCCGTAAAAGACTGAAACAATTGGGCTTAAACTGCACCATTCAGCTATTTTCGGCGTTAAGAAAAGAAGGGCTTGATGAATTGGCAGGTGTCATGGGTAACTGGTATGAGTATCAACTGGATGCCAATAAAATTATTGAGTCCTCTTTTGCTTTGCTAGAAGGCGCTGAGCTAGAAGACGCAATTGAAAAGGACGCTATTGAAAAGAGCGTTGTTCAAAAAGGGAATATTGAGGAAAATAGTGCTGAAAACAACAGTACTGAAAACAATGGCGAGTAAACCTCATTATTTTTGCCAGTCCTACTTTTTAATCAGTTACAGTCTTTGACCAAAAAGGGTTTATCGCTAATAACGATAAACCCTTTTTGATTGTGATTTTTATGAACATTTTTCATCATTTAAATCAATTCTTAATTAGGCACATAATAACTCGGCCAAGGCTTGCGGAGTATCTACTTGATAAGTTGGCTGCTGTGCGGCAAGCTCGCTACTCGATGCCGTACCATAATTGACTGCGATACTGGTCATGCCCAAACGGTTGGCCATTTGAATATCATAAATACTATCGCCAATAAATACCGCCTGCGAGATTGACTGCTTGGTATGGTCTAAAATATCGCTCAGCATTTGCGGGTCAGGTTTTGAGCCTGACTCATCAGCACAGCGCGTGATGGCAAAATAGTGATGACTGTCAGAGCCCTCTAATACCCGATCTAGTCCCATTCTTTTCTTGCCTGTGGCGACCGCAAGCTGCTTATTTTGCTGCTGTAAGGTTTGCAGCATATTTTCGATAGGCGCAAAAAACGGCGTACGATGACTGTTTGCAATATAGTAGTCCGCATAACTTTGCTGAATCGCTAGCTTCTGCGCATCATTTGCTTGCGGGTATAAAATCTCAATGCCACGCATTAAGCTCAGCCCGATGATGTTTTTGACTGCCTGATCGGTGGTGGTAAAGCCATGCGCCTCACCTGCGACATGCATCGACTCAACGATTAAGCCAATCGAATCCATCAAGGTGCCATCCCAATCAAAAATAATCAGCGTTTTATCTGCTAAGTGATGCTCGGCTGCTAACTCAGAAGTATTGGCTGCGGCGAATTTATTAGCGAGTGATGCTGCTGTCATGGACTAACCCTTAACAATTCATCGTGAATGGCGGATGTGAAAACGTCACGGTCACTTATTTGGCTAAAACATGTCCTTATAAGTGACTGTGACGTTTATGCTTCATACTGAATATTAATATATAAACTGAGAATTGAATATCAGTCATTTAAGCTTATTCAGGTAGTTTAATGTCTGCTGGTAACCAAGCTACCATCTCATCTGGTAATGGCGCGGTGATGGTTTCATAACCAGGAATATCCAAGCGCCATGCATGTAGGCACAGACGATGGACGCCAGACTTGTCATGCACATTGTATTTATCATCACCTAAAATAGCATGACCAATATGCGCCAAGTGTACGCGGATCTGATGAGTACGACCGGTCAATGGCTTGGCTTCAAGCAAACTGACTGGCTGATTGGCAAGCATAAAGCGACCATGAACGATAATATCTGTCTGGCTTTCTTTGGCTTGCGCATCTTGTGCATCTACTTTTACGCGGCGCTCACCACTAGCCAGTGTATAGCGCAATAATGGCGCATCGATACGCTGCTCGTTCAGTGCAGGCTGACCTTTAGCGATACATAGATAGTGCTTTTGGATAGTCTTATCAACAAGATGCTGCTGCAAGGCTTTTAACGATGAGCGCTTCTTAGAAATCATCAGCAAACCTGATGTATCTTTATCGATACGATGAATCAGCTCGAGATACTTTTTACCCGTCACTTCGCGCATGGCTTCAATAACGCCAAAATCTAAACCACTACCGCCATGAACGGCGATACCAGAAGGTTTATTCAATACAATCAAGCCTTCATCTTCGTAGACCACACGTGCCAATAAACTCTTGGCAAATTCGGTACTGATAATAGGTTTATCACGGGTGGCTAGCTGGACGGGCGCAATACGCACCACATCTTCACGCTGCAATCTGTCATGCGCTTTACAGCGTTTATTATTGACGCGCACTTCGTCCGAGCGAATCATTTTATAGATATGCGGTTTAGGCAAGCCTTTTAGACGATTGAGTAAAAAGTTGTCCAAGCGCTGGTCATGCTGATGGCGAGTGACTTCAAGGTAATTTACCTTTTCAAAGTTACTAATTTCGTCATCGGCGCTTTGCGGGCGCGTTTTGCTATTAAAGATAGCCGGAGCTTCGTGGATAGGTTCGTCGTTTGTCATTTTGGCATTCGTCATTTTTAGTTAGGTATTTACATAAAGATTTGCTATAGTTTAGCATGTTGAGCGCCAATTAAGCAGAGGCTGCGACAATAATTCATTGTTGTTACAGACAGTGTAGCGCCATTTTTATTACTGGTCAGTACTGGTTAGTAAAGCGCTGCCAGCTATAAAACCTGCCAAGCTTGTGTGTTTCATCCGATTTTAAGGGTGTTATATCCCTTGATATACCCTATAATGCCCCATAAATTGTAAGAACAACGCTGACATTTATTAGTACAAAACTGTATGTATTAGTACCAAATAAATTATCAGTATAAGATTGTTTATCATTACAGAATATTGTGACATTAGACAACATCGCTTTGATAGATTGCGTAACAACAATTTTATCAAACGATAACAACATAACATTTACTCACTACCGCATAACCACGACTTGCCTTGATAACTATTTATGTTTATACATAACTATTTATCCTACAGTCTTTTAGGCGCGCAGATGAGCAAGTATGGGTCGTTTAGAGCCAGAATCGAGCATCATTAATTGATTGTCGATAGCTGCCTGAGTATTGGTGGTCAAACAGAGGACGATAAGTAGAATAGACAAGAGACACCGTGCCGATAAGCCGGTCATTTATTCTGTTTGCCAAGTACGCCCCGCTGATGACGACAGCAGCGCCACCTAGCTTTGAGATACCCCAGATATTATTGACGTTATACCCAAAAGAACGATAAATAAAGAATGACCAATTGCTTTACCTAAAAGGATAACCGCTGCTCGGCACTATTTTATACGATAACACTTATCTAATAGTCCTTAATGACAGCGATATTATTGCTAGACCTTGATTGATTACTGTGACAGCACGATGCTTTTTTAGTACCTGTTATGTCTTGACTCTCAGTTACTATCCACCGCCACCCTTACAACGTGCGCTGACCACCAAACTGGATAAGACAACTGTCATAAAAGACCACTAACTTGCTCATGCATTAATCATTAGAACAAGCCTACTCATAATAACTCTATAGATAGTAGCCTTACACCCTATCTTATCTATGTGAATGTTACCGACATTAGCATACCTTATAGCTAATACATTTTAGGTCGAAAAGCGATTGCGAAAAGCCCGCGCGCTTATCCCATTCCTGCTTTACGTTCTACCGCTCATTAACGTCTACTCAGCTAATTGTATTATTAGCTACACTTGCCACCCTGCCCTAAAGCCTGTCTCGTCGTTGTTGTGCGTACTCATAGGATACCAATATGAAACGCATTTTAATCAACGCCACCCAAAACGAAGAAATTCGTGTTGCCCTTTGTAAAGGCAATCATCTTTACGATTTCGATTTAGAAAACCGTACCCGCGAACAAAAAAAATCCAATATCTATAAAGGTCATGTGACCCGTGTCGAGCCATCGCTTGAAGCGGTATTCGTCGAATATGGCTCACAGCGTCAAGGCTTCTTACCGATTCGTGAAATTTCTGCTGAATACTTAAGCGGCAATCCACGTGATGAAAACATCAAAAAACTGATCAAAGAAGGCGACGAGCTCATCGTCCAAGTTGAAAAAGAAGAGCGCGGTAATAAAGGCGCTGCTTTATCAACTTACGTCTCACTAGCAGGTCGTTATTTGGTACTAATGCCAAACAACCCTCGTGGCGGTGGTATCTCACGTCAAATCTCGGGCAAATTGCGCGAAGATATGAAGCGTATGCTTGGCAGCTTAGATTTGCCAAAAGGCATGAGCGTCATCATTCGTACTGCTGGTATTGGTAAAACCCAAGAAGACTTACAACACGATTTAAATCACTTGCTTAATATCTGGCAAGCTATCCAAGAACAAAACCAAAAATACCCGTCACCGCGCTTGGTGCATCAAGAAGCAGGCGTCGTGACGCGTGCCGTGCGTGATTATCTACGTGATGATATTGCTGAGATTTGGATTGATAACGAAAACGCTTATATCGAAGCGGCCGGTTTTATCGATGCAGTCATGCCAAAACAAGCTGAAAAACTGCGCAAATATACCGATTACGAGCCGATGTTTTCTCGCTTCAATATTGAAAAACAAATCGAAACGGCTTATCAGCGTGAAGTACGTCTGCCATCAGGTGGCTCAATCGTTATTGACCAAACTGAAGCACTAGTTTCTATCGATATCAACTCAGCCAAGTCGACCAAAGGCTCAGACGTTGCTGAAACCGCTTATCATACCAACTTAGAAGCCGCCGATGAGATTGCTCGTCAGCTACGTTTGCGTGATATGGGCGGCTTGATAGTCATTGATTTCATTGATATGAATGACAACAAGCATCAAAAAGAAGTTGAAAAGCGCTTAGTCGATGCAACCAAATATGACCGTGCGCGCGTCCAATTCGGTGATATTTCTAAATTTGGTTTGATGGAAATGAGCCGTCAGCGTCTGCGTCCATCATTAGAAGAATCGACTGGCTATATCTGCCCGCGCTGTCACGGTAACGGCATGATCCGTGACTTACGTTCATTGTCGCTATCAATTATGCGTCAGATTGAACAGATCGCCCTAAAAGAACGTCAAGGTGAAGTACAGGCAGAAGTACCAACGGATATCGCTGCTTTCTTATTAAATGAAAAGCGTGATGCCTTGGTCTACCTTGAGCAAGACAGTGGTACGCGTATCACTATCTTGCCGCACGCGCATCTAGAATCGCCAAACTTTAAGCTTCACTTTAACCGTGACGGCTTTGCACCTTCAAGTTATGAGCGTATTACGGATACAGCCCAAGAACATAGCGATTTGGGTTATGAGGTTGACTGGCAAACCGCTGAAAAAGAGCGTCCTGAGCAGCAGCCGACGCGCCAGCCACGTCAAATAGCCGATAACAGCAGTCAAGCGACTACGAGCGCCAATGAGCAGCAAATTGCGCCAAGCCAGCAGCAGAATACGACCAGTCATAGCAATGACCATCGTAGCAATGCCAATGCTAGCAATGTTTCATCAGCACGGGTGCCGCAGACACAGCCACAAACACAAGCGCCAACGCAAAGTGCACCGGCTGTTGTGGCTACAGCTGCGCCAGTAGCGACCCAAAACATGCCAGTTGCTGCCCAACCGCAAGCCGTCGCTTGGTTATCCAATTTATTTGCCCAAGCACCGCAGGCACAAACCTCTCATAGCGTCAGTAGTCGTGATGCTGCTGAAGCCATTGAAGCTCTGGTCAATACGGGCGCGCAAAGCTTAGGCTCGTTTGGTCAAGTGGATAACAGTGCGCTTAGTGCTAATAATCAAGCCTCAGCAGCGCCACAAGAGAGTAATCAGCAAGCCAATAATCAGCCGTCAAACGTTAACGCCAATCGCCAACAGACGGCTAACAATACTTCTAACGACGACAATGATGCTGAAGAAAGAAGAAGACGTAAGCCACGTAAATCAAGACCTTCTAAGACGCGCCAAAGAAAAGAGCTGTCAGATGAAACCAATGATAACGTCACTAGCGATGCGGATGCTATAGAAAGCAGCACAAATAGCGCTGATAATAAAGAATCGAATAGCCAACAATCTAAGAACCAAGATAAACGTCAGCAGGATAACAGACGCCCTAATGACCGTAATCGCAATAATCGTCAAGACAGCGGTCGTAATGATAATGAGAGCAACGAAAATAGCACAGGTAATGAACGTCATGAGCGCACCGACGCTGATGAGAAAAACGCCAATGCTGCAGACGAGCAAACTCGTGCTAAGCGTAAATCAAATAGCCAACGTCAATCACGTGGAAAACTTGAGCGCGGCGAAACGTTAAACGCTGATAATGCACAGCAAAATGGGCAGCAAAGCACTAAAGATGCTAGCAATGGCAATGCTAGAAACCAATCTAGCTCGCGCCGCAACCAAGACCCGAATGAAGTTGTTTTGCAGGTCAATGAAGCCGCAATGGAAGTTAAATCGCCAGAAGTTGTGCATTTATCTTTAGATGACAGTAAGTCTGTAACAGCCGCTCGCCAAACGCCTGACAAGCAAAGCGTTGAAAAAGCTAGCAATGACGCTAATACAGAGAAAGCAAGTCAAGAAGACAGCACGCCGGAAAATGCGGATAAGCACGAAGCTGTTGAGCAAAAGACCGACAGTCAGGCTGCTAAAAGCAGTAATGGATCGGTTGATAACCGTGAAAAAAGTAGTCAGCAAGTCAATAGAGCTGAAACTGTTAACAATGATGCAGCTCAGTTAGAAGAAGCAAAAATAGCAGAGCCAACAACAGCAGACCAAGCACAACCAAGTGCTACTGAAGCTAAGGTGCAAATGTCTGATGCTAAGTCTGTAGATGATAGTAAAATCGCCGCTAAAAAAGTTGATGCTAAAGAAGCAGGGGTAGATGAGCAGGTAACTTCTAACAGCAGTGATGTTCAAACTGACCGTCCAGCTGATAGCAAAAAGCTAGCGGAAATTCAAAAGCCAGTAGACACCACCGCTGAAAATGACGCAGCTATAGAGAAAACTCAGGAAACTGCTTCTGAGACTGACTCTGATGTTAATTCTAAGGCTGACGATGCCAGCAATAGCAAGCAACCAGCGTTCGAGCTTAATCATGAAGCTTTATTTGCTAAGCGCTATGTGACGGCCAATAAGTTTGGTCAAGCCAGCAATGACCCACGTGTGGTACGTCGTCAGCAGGCTCAAATACCGACAACTAAAACAGCTGTAGCTGAAATACCTCAGGTAAATGAGAAAAGCGCTGTAAACGTACCAGCTATCCGCGGTACAGTTGGTGAATTTATCCGTGCAACGCTACCCGAAGCGCAAGCGCGCTTAGCAGCAGAAGGCGTTATTAATTGCTTCAACGCGGCTATTGCCTTGCATGTAAAGCAAGCTCAAGCCGCTATCACTAATGAGGACGAGGTCAAAGTCGATAGCAGCAACGAGTCTAAAGTCGAGAATGGCGAAACTGCCAATCAAAATTTTGACTTTAGCAACTATGGTTATCAGCCTTTAGCAGCAGATTATATCGCCCGCTTTGAGACGATGACGCAAGCGGTCAGTCAGTTTGCCGCAGCGCAAGGTAAAACAGCCGTTGAACCACGTGCTATCAACAAAAGAGCAAGCAACGACCCACGCGGTCAGCATCCTGACTATCAGGAAGTAGCTGCAGTGACAACTTCTGAAGCGCCGGCAAATGATGCTTTAGCAGCTGACAGCGACGGTAATGCTCATATAGATGCTCATAACGTAGAAGCGAACGCTCTTACAAGTCAGGGGCAGACAGATGATGTCAGCGCCGATAGTGGGCAGTTGTTGAAGGTTGAGCACGCGCTAGAAGAAGAAAACGCGGCGCAATCTGATACTGATGCTGTGGAGGCGAAAGACCTTAAAACAGCAGATGCTGAGGTCAAAGAGGCTGATACTGAAATCACCGTTTCTGATGTCGAGCAAGTCGAAACCGAGCAAGCATCCGCGTCAACTGAACCAGCGACAAAAGAAGAGATTCATGCGGCGAAGTCAAAAACAACTATCGCCAGTTATAAAAACATGATTGAAAATGTGGCTGAGCAGCTGTTGCCACAAAAAGGCATGTTTAATTTAACCACGCCAAAAGTGCCTAAGGCACGTACGCGTAAGCCTAAGACTGAGCATAAAAAGCCAACGCAAGCTGAAAAACCAGAATCTGACGATACTGATAGCGAAAGCTAATAGCCTGTTATCAATAGTCTTTTATAAAATGTAAAAGCCCCAAAGTTGTCATCAACTTTGGGGCTTTTTTATATCTTATCTAACAGTAATTATTATAAATATGAATCTTTAATACTCAAAATTCTTGGTAAATCAGATTTGAGAAACCATATTAATGCGCTGAAGGCTCGCCTTTATGGCGTATTTTATTGATAACCGTAAATAAAGCAACGATAGCAGCACCAATGATAAAGCCAATAACACCATTTAATAGCGCCGTCGTAAAGCTCTCAAACACGCCAGTCAAATGAGCAATGTCCTCAACTTCATGGTGTAAAAAATTAATGCCGTGCACTAAGATACCACCACCAACTAAGAACATTGCCAAAGTACCAGCGATCGATAAAAACTTCATCAATTTAGGCGCTGCCGCAAATAAAACCTTACCAACTTTTTGAGTAAACTTGCCGTCTTTCTCCATCATATGTAGGCCCACGTCGTCGATTTTAACGATACCGGCGACTAGACCATAAATACCAACGGTAATGCCAATAGCTAAAATAGACAGCACCAAGCTGCGCTGTAACAGAGTAGCCGTTGCCGTTGCTCCTAGCGCAATAACGATAATCTCTGCCGATAAAATAAAATCAGTACGTACCGCGCCTTTGATTTTTTCTTTTTCAAAAGCTACCAAATCAACCGTTTCATCAGCATTAGCCTGCCGACGAGCTTCTTGCTCCTCGTCATCTGGCAAAGCATGCGGCCAAAATCGATGAATCACTTTTTCAGCGCCTTCATAAACCAAAAACAAGCCACCGCACATCAGCAAAAAGGTAATCAAAGGCGGATAAATGGCACTGATAAGGATTGCCGCTGGTACCAAAATAAGCTTATTAATAAAAGAGCCTTTGGCGACCGCCCAAACCACTGGCAGCTCACGATTTGCTTTGACGCCGGTGACTTGCTCCGCGTTCAATGCCAAATCATCACCCAACACCCCCGCGGTTTTTTTGGCGGCGATTTTAGTCATGACCGAGACGTCATCGAGTATCACACTGATATCATCAAGTAGGGTTAATAAGCTGGCACCTGCCATATGGGCTCCTTAGAAAATTAGAAAGAAAATTAGAAAATTTTTTTAGTAAATAAATCGCGGTATAGCTTATAAAAAAACACACTTATAAGCAGTAGCCTACCTAGACATAAAGTGAGATGAAATAGTACAAATGTATTTTATATCTGCTTTTTAATAGCTGTCTGTAAATGACAAATTTAGCGTTAATAAATTTGGCAATACCAATAAAATGCTAATAAATAGCCTTTAGTGGTTATTTCTAAAAATATGTTAATATGAAAGCTATAACTACTTATCTTTTTTTATCAATAAATTATACTTCACTATTGAAATATATCGCTCTGATAACAAAATCTAGTGAATATACGATAAGCGTTCACACACTCTTTACTGCACGTTACTGTCCTCTTTTTTATATCTATATCTTGCTTAGGCATGACTGCCTAAAGGAAACACCTATGTTTTTACCTTCTTTTTCTAACACTACCCCTACTCGCGATACATTTTCTCGCAAGCCTTTATCGCGCATGATGATGGGTGCGTTGCTGGTGGTGGTTGCGGCGGGCTGCTCTAATAATGCGGCTGATGCAACCAGTAATACAGGCATTGTGAATAGCGCCGAAGCCAAAGTTAGCACCGCGCAAGCGTCAGCCGATAGTGATTCAGCGGTGGTCAAAGCCTTACAAGCAAATCTAAAAGCATCAGGAATTGAAGAAAACATCCTTTCAGCCGTGCCAACAGATATGGACGATATTTACTGGGTGACGGCGTCGGGCTTACCGTCTTTCTTTACCGATAAATCTGGTAAGCACATTATCCAAGGGCAAATCATCGCTGTTGGTGCAGAAGCGCCGGTTGATATCAGTGGTGCCTTGGTTGCCAAAACCGCGCAAGATGCTCTAAAAGAAGTCGACAAAAAAGACATGATTATTTATCCTGCTAAAGGCGTGACCAAGTCTGTCGTTTATTCCTTTACCGATGCCGATTGTCCTTATTGTACTAAGCTCCATGAGGAGATTGATGACATCAATGCGCGCGGTATTGAAGTGCGTTATTTAGCATGGCCGCGCAGCGAAGGCAGTATTCCAAAAATGGAAGCCATCTGGTGTAGCGAGGATCGCAATGCGGCGATGGATCAGGCGAAAAGAGGTGCCAATGTCCAAGCACCGAGCTGTAATAGCCCTGTAAAATCACAAATCGAGCTTGGTATGGCACTGGGTGTGCGCGGTACACCCGCTATCTTTACTGAGTCTGGACAGCAAATCGGCGGTTATTTACCAGCCGATCAATTGGCGCAAGCCGCGATTGATGCCAGCTAGTTATCTGCCCTGATATTATTGACTTTAGCGACAGTGAGTTCGGGTAGACGTCACAAGCGCTTGTCGGTATGATACGATAAAGCGCTAGGCAACATTAGCCGTATATTTTTAGACCGTTCTTCTTTATATGAGCTCTCTTTATATCAACGCTTTTATATAAGCGTTTTTATGTAAGAGCCTGCATAGAAGCATTTTTATCCAACTCTATAATCTCTTGAGGATACTGTGAGCAAATCCATCAAACTAGCGATACTTGGTCTCGGCACCGTCGGAACAGGTGTGATCAATCTAATCAATGATAATCTAGATGAGTTAAAACGCCGTAGCGGACGCGATATTGTGATTACCGAAGTCGGTACCCGTCGTCAGCGCGATGATATCGACCCGAACATTATTCAAAACAGTGACTTGATGGCGGCGGCTGCCAGTGACAATGTCGATATTGTCATCGAAGTGATTGGTGGTACGACGTTGGCTAAAGATGTGATTATGCATGCCATTAAAAACGGCAAACATGTGGTCACCGCCAATAAAGCCCTGCTCGCTGAACACGGCAATGAGATTTTCGCCTTCGCTGAAGCCCATAATGTCCATGTCGCTTATGAAGCGGCGGTGGCAGGCGGTATCCCGATTATTAAAGTCATGCGTGAAGGCCTTGCTGCCAATAAGATTGAGTGGTTAGCCGGTATCATTAACGGCACTGGCAACTTTATCATGACTGAAATGCGTGATAAAGGTCGTCCATTTGCCGATGTACTAAGTGAAGCACAGGAACTTGGTTATGCCGAAGCTGATCCGACTTTTGATGTTGAAGGCATTGATGCCGCTCATAAATTGGCCCTACTCGCCTCTATTGCCTTTGGTATTCCGCTACAGTTTGATAAAGTTTACTGTGAAGGTATTACGGCTATTACTTTGCAAGACGTCAACTATGCTGAAGAGCTTGGCTATCGCATCAAGCATTTAGGCTTTGCTGTACGCCGTGAGGTTGATAACTCAGGTGACGCTAGTACTGCTGGTATTGAGCTGCGCGTCCATCCAACACTTATCCCGCAAAATGCCTTACTTGCCAACGTTAATGGCGTAAAAAACGCGGTCTTGGTCAACTCTCATCCGCTTGGACAAACGCTTTATTGCGGCGATGGTGCCGGTGCCGGTGCAACCGCGTCTGCAGTGATGGCCGATGTGATGGATTTGGTTCGTGTACTTAGTAATAAAGACAGCAACGATCAAAGCAGCAGTAATCAAAATAACCACGGTCACCATGTGCCGCATCTCGCCTTTATTCCAGAGCAATTATCAGACACGCCTATCTTGCGCGCCGAGCAAATGATTACCGGTTATTATCTACGCGTGCATGCTCATGACAATCCTGGAGTATTGGCGGATATCACGCGCATTTTGAGTGATGCGGGTATCAATATCGATGCAATTTTACAAAAGCCTGCCCATAAACTTGGTCAAGTACCGGTGATTATCTTGACGCTGCCTGTGGTTGAGAGTCAGATGAATATTGCCATTGAAAAAATCGAAAAGCTCGATACCATTACGGATAAAGTTGTTCGTATCCGCTTAGATGAGCTGGCTTAACTTGTCCAGTAATTAAGATAGATGACTCATTAAGCCAGACCGCTATTAATCCATAGGCGAATGGCTTGAGCTTAAATGTTTTATTTTAATGATTAAAAATAGCACTTTCGTTTCAAATACCTAAAAAGGAAGAATAACAATGTCAAATGATGCAATTGTAATTTTAAACGGCGCACGTACACCAATGGGCGGTTTCCAAGGCGCACTTAAAGACATGAGCGCCACAGAATTGGGCGCTGCTGCTATTAAAGCCGCTGTTGAGCGTTCAGGCGTGAGCGTTGATAACATTGATGAAGTCATCATGGGATGTATTTTGACCGCCGGTCTTGGTCAAGGCCCTGCCCGTCAGGCGATGCGTAAAGCAGGTCTAAACGATGCTACTGGTGCCGTTACCATTAATAAGCTTTGTGGTTCAGGTCTAAAAGCAGTTATGCAAGCGCACGATGGCATTAAAGCGGGCAGCTTTAAAGTGGCAGTTGCAGGTGGTATGGAATCAATGACCAATGCTCCTTATATCATGCCAGGGTCGCGCGGCGGCTACCGCATGGGACATAAAGAAGTTAAAGACCATATGTTCTTAGACGGTCTAGAAGATGCCGAAACTGGCAAACTAATGGGCCAATTTGCACAAGAAATGGCCGATGAAAAAGGCTATACCCGTGAGCAAATGGATGATTTTGCTATTGAATCGCTTAACCGTGCGTTGACAGCCATTAAAGACGGCCATTTTAAAGATGAAGTCACGCCAGTAACTTTCAAGACCCGTAAAGGCGAGCAAACCGTTGATACCGATGAGCAGCCTGCCCTTGCCAATGCGGAGCGTATTCCTACCCTACGTCCAGCTTTCGCCAAAGACGGTACGATTACCGCGGCAAACGCCAGCTCAATCTCAGACGGCGCTGCAGCGGTTGTAATGATGAAAGAGTCACAGGCAAAAGCGGAAGGCTTAGATTACCAAGCACGTATCGTAGCCGCTGCTTCTAACTCGCGTCACCCAAGTGAGTTTACCATTGCTCCAATTGGCGCAATTGAAAAAGTATTGGACAAGGCAGGCTGGTCGGTTGCTGATGTTGACCTTTGGGAAATCAACGAAGCGTTTGCGATGGTGACGATGGCTGCGATGGACGAGCTAAATATCGACCATGCTAAAGTTAACGTTGAAGGCGGCGCTTGTGCCCTTGGTCATCCAGTCGGCTGCTCTGGTGCGCGTATTTTAGTGACGCTTATCAACTCGCTAAAACGTACTGGTGGCAAGAAAGGCGTTGCAACCCTATGTATCGGTGGCGGTGAAGCGGTTGCCGTGGCGATTGAACTGGCTTAATTGTAGACTATTAAGATAATTTAGCCTTTAGAATCGAGTATATAATTTAAAAGTTTGACTCTCCTTCTTAAAATTTTAAAAACCGCATTGCTAGTCGCTATGCGGTTTTTTTACGCTCAAAATCTACAAATACTGCGAAGTTGTTCATTACGGTAAGAAAGCCTTAACTTAAATTTATATAGCGGTGGTGACTTTTACAGCCTATTACACGTAATTACCTCAAGCGCACACTTTGCTACCTTGCTTATATATCTCATTGAAAATCGTGCTGTTACGATAATAACAAGTTGATGGAGAGGCTGAGTATTTAAGCAGGACCTCAGACATAGCCTTTTAAGAAGACAACTTATCAGTTTTTTAGTAATGCAAATTTTTATCGCGTTACCATTTAAAAAAATAATTATTAATTTACTCACTATAAAATTTACTCATATAAAAGGAAGATAACAATGAGCCAACTAATTCGTTTAAAAGACATCCAAGCTACTCACCATGACCTGATTGGTGATGACTATTATGATCCAACGGGCAAAACCGCTTACGGCGTTAATGAAGAAAAAATCGGTAAAATTGAAGGTGCCCTAGTAGAAGATACTACTGGTCGTATCCGTTATTTAATTGTTGATGCAGGCGGTTGGTTCAGCTCAAAAGAAGTATTGGTACCAGCAGGTTTGGCACGTATTGTTGGTGATGACGTATTCTTTGACAGCCTAACCCAAGCACAAGTAGAAGCGATGGAAGTATATGATCATGACTATCAATATAGTTATAAAGATCAGTATCAAAAAGACCGTCAGACGTTTGTTGCTGATAGCATTCCAGAAACAGAGCGTATGGAAATTGCAGACCATGCTTATAACGCGCCAAATACGTTAGAGCTACTAGAAGAGCGCTTAACGGTCAATAAAGATCGCATCGTCGCTGGTTTGGTTAAAGTTGGTAAGCACGTAGTTACCGAAGAGCGTAACGTAGATGTCGAGCTAGAAGAAGAGCATGCTAATATTCAACGTACCAATGTAGATCGTCCAACAGATCGCCGTATCGGTGATATAGATGGCAATCAAACGATTGAAGTTGAGCTAGAAGCAGAACGTGCACGGGTTAACAAGGAAACCTATGTAGCGGAAGAAGTAAACGTTGGTAAAACAACAGAGCGTCATACTGAAACGATTGCTGAAACCATTCAACGTGAAGAGCTAGATATTGATGGCGATGGTAATGTGGTTGACCGTGATGGTAATCTTTTTGACCGCGATAATATCACTGCCGAAGATGTACGCCGCGCTCGTGGTATGTAATAAGCGATTCTTTCATATAGTTCCATTATCTTTGATAAGTAATTTTTAATAAGCTTTTTATAAGATGAATGGATACCATGTGACAGTGATTAGCAGCTGGGTTATATACTCAGTGAATAAGACCAGAGCTCGTCTCTGGTCTTTTTTTATACCTATGTATTTATATATACCATAAGGAACATAACCATGAATGCCGATGACTATAATATTAACAGTCAGCAAACTAAACAACAGCAAATGGAACCGGAAACAGCGCAGAAAATAACGACTGCTGCCTCTATAAACAAAATAGCCAATCACAGTGGAGAGAATAAATTACCTGCACCTGATTTAGCAGCTTCTAATTTACCTACTTCTCAGGCTAGTCAGCAGCAAGTGCTAACGGGCAATCAACAAGATGACTTATCGAATAACTTCGCAAATAATTCAGCAAGTAATTTATCAGATAGTCAAATAAATACGGGCAATGGTGGCTATTTGGAGCTATTAGAAGAACGCCCTGTGATTAATAAAGAGCGCTTAGACGTTGGCAAGGTAACGGTGACCAAGCATGTTCGTACTAAAATCATTGATGTACCTATCGAATTGGTAGAAGAATATATTACTATACGCACTGATTATCAGGATGCCGAAAGTCAGGATTTGTTATCCGGTAATTATGATGATAAAGATATATTGCGTCATGTTGAACCATCTTTAGATAGTAGAGCCGTGGTTACCATCAATGGCAAACAGATTGAAATTGGTGATGCACCGATTGAGATTATATTATCACGTCAAGTGGCGACGATTACTAAAGACACTCATGTGATTCAAGAAGTTGAGATTAATAAAACTACTCATACTCATACCGATAGCATCCAAGTGCAACTTAAACACGAAGAGCTAGACGTTAACGAAGAAGGTTTTTTGGCACACGAACAGCAAAGTAATGCGGCTTATAAAAAATAGAACTTACGCAAATAAAGCCCTTTTTCCAAAATCTTAAAAATTAAAACAAAAAAAGCAACGCGAATGTTGCTTTTTTTAACTCTGATTTTATCTAAGTTTAATCAGAGAAAACCTAGCTTATAAATCTACTTTTATACGGCTTCTTCTACAGTTTCAGCTTCTTCAGCCTTCTTACATTCATACGTATTGACATTGGCTGCATCTGCACCAGCCGTACGCATCACGCCTGTCTCACGCTCTTTGTGAGCCACGCGCCATTGAACAAAACCTTCACCACCATCAATAGCCGTTTTTACTTCAAATACTTCAGGGTTAGTCGCATCGTTGGTTTTCGTTAAGGTCGCTGTTCCTTGAGCGGTCGTAATAATGACCTGGTTATCAGTATCTTTATAGGTCGCTTCAACAGCGAGCGCAGGTGAACATGAATAATTTATTTGGTTAACATCGGTATTCACAGAAGCAATCGTATCATCTTCTACGTCGCTAGCAGGCGCATCTACCACCACATCGCTTGGCTCAGCAGGCTCAGCAGACATTGGTACCGACTGCTCTTCACTGATACTGTCTTCTAAACTCGGCTCTGTTTCTTGCTTTTGTTGGCAGGCACTAATAGTCATAGCACCAGCTAACAAACCCGTTAGGACAACCGAGGTACGCAAATTTTTCAACAATTCTACCTTCATCACACTCTCCCAAAATAAATATGTTAAACACTATAACGCGCCCGTAAATTCACGCCTATGTTGAATTTGTAATGAATCGCTAAAAAGACATCCAAATTTTTATCATCGTAATTTTTATACTGATATCAATTATTCGATATGCGTGCTAATTCCGCATCAATATCTATAAAAAAAGTCCCTATCTATATAGATAGGGACTTTTTATCATAACTTAACAATGGTTGATTATCAATATTTAGATTTTACCATGACATTGTTTGTACTTGAGTGCTGAACCACAAGGACATGGCGCATTACGACTGATATTCATACCAGCGTATGGGTCTGGCTCATTTGTATTAATGCCATTACCCACCATAGCACCTGCTGCTACACTGCCAACGACATTACGACTTTGGGCAGCAGCTCTTTCAACACCGCCATCCATGTTATCGATATCGCTATGCTCAAACTGCATTTGCATATGCGCCGCATTTTCACGCTGCTGAGCCTCTAACGCTTCTAGCTCTTCTTTAGTTGGGATATGGACACGTGATAGATCTTGTACGGTCTCAGATTTAATAGCGCCTAGCATCATCTGAAACAGCTCAAATGATTCACGCTTATATTCTTGCTCAGGGTTTTTTTGCGCATAACCACGCAGATGAATGCCTTTACGCAGCTGATCCATTTGCGTTAAATGCTCTTTCCAGTGCTTATCTAAGCTTTGTAGCATAAAATGACGCTCAAGCTGAGCGGCGTCTTTTTCGCCCATTTGCTCACGGCGACTGTGATAACGTTCGATAGCCGTTTGGATGATTTTGGCACGTAAGCCTTCTTCATCTAGACGGCGATCTTCATCGAGCCAATCATTAATTGGCATTGCAATCTTAAATTCATTCTCAAGCTCATCCTCTAGACCATCGATATTCCACTGATCATCGATAGAGCCTGGCGGAATAAACTGATTAATCATAGCGTTATAGACTTCTTGATGCATCACTTCGATGGCTTCTAACAAATCCATCTCTGCTAATAAATCATCACGCTGACCATAGATAACTTTACGTTGATCATTAGCCACATCATCATATTTCAACAGGTTTTTACGCGCATCAAAATCGCGACTTTCGACTTTACCTTGGGCATTTTCAATCGATTTAGAGACCATTTTATGTTCAATGGCTTCATCTTCTTTGAGACCCATGGCACGCATCATATTCACAACGCGGTCACCGGCAAAGATACGCATCAAATCATCTTCAAGCGATAAGAAAAAACGCGACATACCAGGGTCACCTTGACGACCGGCACGACCACGTAACTGGTTATCAATACGGCGCGATTCATGACGCTCAGAACCAATGATATGCAGACCGCCCGCAGCGACGACTTGATCATGCTTAATTTGCCATTCTGCTTTTAGACGTGCCATCTCTTCAGGGCTGACCGAATCAATATCCTCAATAAATGATTGCCAGTTACCACCAAGGATAATGTCGGTACCACGACCTGCCATATTGGTAGCAATCGTAACCGCCTTTGGACTACCCGCCTGCGCGATAATTTCTGCTTCACGCTCATGTTGCTTGGCGTTTAGGACGTTATGCTTAACGCCTTCTTGATCCAGCAGATAAGACAATTCTTCACTGGCTTCAATCGTCGCCGTACCAACCAAGACTGGTGCGCCTTTGGCTTGAATCTCTTGAATCTCGCGGATGATACCTTTATATTTTCCTAACTTGGTTAAGAAAATTTGGTCATCCATATCGACACGCGCAATTGGCTCATGCGTTGGAATGACAATGACATCTAAGTCATAAGTTGATTTAAACTCTGCTGCTTCAGTATCAGCGGTACCTGTCATACCAGATAGTTTGTCGTACAGACGGAAGAAGTTCTGGAATGTCGTCGTTGCAAGCGTTTGGTTTTCTGCTTGAATCTCGACGTTTTCTTTGGCTTCAACGGCTTGATGTAAACCTTCTGACCAACGGCGACCCGGCATAGTACGACCGGTATTTTCATCAACGATAACTACTTCGCCATCATCAACAATATAATGAATGTTTTTCACAAACACATGGTGGGCACGAATCGCTGCTTGTACGTGAGCCAATAATGGCAAACGGCTTGGGCTATATAAACTTTCGTTTTCGCCAAGCTCACCAACTTCAATTAAGAAGCGCTCGATTTTCTCGTAGCCTTTTTCGCTAATCTCGATTTGACGGTTTTTCTCATCAATCCAAAAATCTTCTTCTTCGTTATTCTTATTGGCTTCTTCGTCTTTTGAACGAATAAGCACCGGAATAATGGTGTTAATCAGCGCATACATACGCGATGAATCTTCGGCTTGACCCGAAATAATCAGCGGCGTACGCGCTTCATCGATTAAAATAGAGTCAATTTCATCAATGATACAGAAATTTAGCGGACGCTGTTTTTTCTCAGCTAAGCTAAAGACCATGTTATCGCGCAGATAATCAAAGCCGTATTCGTTATTCGTACCGTAAGTGATATCGGCTTGATAAGCGTCAATTTTTTCTTGTGGCGGTTGCTGCGAGTAAATCACCCCAACTGTCATGCCCAAAAAGCCAAATAATGGACGGTTTAACTCAGCATCACGCGCCGCCAAATAATCGTTGACCGTCACCAAATGCACGCCTTTGCCACTGATGGCATTGAGGTACATCGCCAAGGTGCCCATCAAGGTTTTACCCTCACCGGTCTTCATCTCAGCGATTTTGCCTTCGTGCAAGGTGATACCACCGATGAGCTGCACATCATAGTGACGCATGCCATTGACGCGTAGTGACGCTTCGCGGCAGACGGCAAACGCTTCTGGTAATAAGGCGTCTAAGCTTTCACCGTTTTGGTGTCTTTCTTTAAATTCTGCAGTTTTTTGTTGTAATTGCTCATCAGACAGGGCTTGTATCGTAGCCTCGTGTGCGTTAATTTTGCTGACCACTTTGCGCATGCGCTTGAGTTCACGCTCATTTTTGGTGCCAACGACACTGCCTATAATCTTTGATAACATAATTTTTTGACCTATGGAGATATTCGATAATTAGTGCGTATGACAGCGCTTTGCTAGCTGCTTATTCATTATTTGGCTGATTACGATTTAATTTAAGGCAGTCCAATAAACGATTGCCTAATAAATTTCTAATAAAATATTGCCTAATGAAGTATTGCCCAATTAAGTGTGACGTCATTATATATGGTTATGACGGCGATGGATACAAGGGCAGTAAGTAGATATTTGCCGACGTAAAAAGATAGCTGAACGTGTTAAAATAGGGTCTATAGCCTTAATTTAATAGCTGTTTCGCGCCATCAATTAACGCGAATATACGACAGTTCTTATCTGTTAATTATTCTAATAAAAATCATTTTCCCCAAGCAATCCCATTTAAGCATCATAAGAGACCCTGCATGACCGTTAAGCCGTCCGCTCAAAACCTTCATTCAACTGAACCGTTAGTCATAGGCGATGCCGTTTATCACTTGGCAGATCATACGCCGATGATGGTGCAATATCTAACCATGAAAGCCAACTATCCACAAGCGCTACTGCTGTACCGGATGGGTGATTTTTATGAGCTATTTTTTGATGATGCCAAACGTGCGGCGCAGATACTCGATATCACGCTCACTCGCCGTGGTACGGATAAAGCCGGCAATACCATTGCGATGGCAGGTGTTCCTTTTCATGCGGCTGATAGTTATATGGCACGGCTGATTGCTGCTGGGCAGACAGTAGTCGTTTGTGAGCAAATAGACGAATCAACTACCGACGCTAGTAATACGTCCAATGCTCCTATTATGGGCGATAAACAAAAAAAAGATAAAAGTAAATCGGCAGCTGGCAGCATCATGCGCCGTGAAGTGGTTAAAACCCTGACCGCAGGGACAATTACCGATGACGCGCTGATTGCGCCCAATCATACCCCGACTGTGGTCGCCATTGATATCGAGATACCTAAACCGAACAGCAAACAACCTTTGCAAGCCGCCATTAGCCAAATGGATTTAGCTGCTGGAACGTTAACCACGCAAATGCTTAGCGCAAATCATGATGACATTGAAGGGCTACAAACCCAAATGCTCACGGTGTTGGCACGCTTTGCCCCAAGCGAATGTATCATTAGCGAGGCGCTTGGTGACAATATTGGCAGTTTAGACAATGCCAGCAATATTGGCGAATCGTGGCTGCTATGGCTGAGGCAAAATCTAGACTGTCCGATTATCGAAGTTTCGGCCAATGACTTTCACCGTGAGCATGCCAGCGCAACCCTTTGCCAACAGTTTGGCGTGCAACGTCTTGATGGACTAGGTATTAGTGATGCTCCTTTAAGTCAATCTAGCTGCGCGGCGCTGATACATTATGCGCGGCAAACCCAGCAGCGCCATGTACCACAAGTCAATCAGCTTATTGTTGAATATAATGCCGATTATTTAATCATTGATGCTAATAGTCAGCAGAATCTTGAGCTATTTACACCCGTTAGTAGCAATGGTACGTCATTAATGTCGGTGCTCAATCACTGTCAAACGCCGATGGGTCGACGCTTACTCGTGCAGCAGATGAAACGCCCGCTGCGTCAGCATGAGCGTATTAATTTGCGCTTAGATGCGATAACCAGTCTGTTGCAGACAGATAATCAACCTGGCGAAAACAAACAGCTTAAGCAAAATTTAGAAAGTAGCTCATTAGTCAGTAGCTTACGCGAGACTTTGAATACTATCGGTGATATCGAACGTATTAGTAGCCGTATCGGACTGATGAGCGCTAAGCCACGTGATTTGCGTAAACTTGCTGATGGCATTGCCAATAGTAGTCAATTAACTACTCTACTGGCCAATGCTGGTATTAAGCACGAGCAAGCAGGATTGCTACCAATGCTGATGCAGCAATTACCTGCGCAGTTACCTGCCGTAAAGTCCGTCGCCGAGTTAATTGAGCGCGCTATTATTGCTGAGCCGCCTGCTCATATTCGCGATGGTGGT
Organism: Janibacter sp. CoH_79_TC_3; assembly: GCF_058197955.1. Classification (NCBI taxonomy): domain Bacteria; kingdom Bacillati; phylum Actinomycetota; class Actinomycetes; order Micrococcales; family Intrasporangiaceae; genus Janibacter; species Janibacter sp. CoH_79_TC_3. Next base: position 40,567 of record NZ_JBXWIV010000003.1, on the reverse strand, counting down.
ATGCTTGCTAGTGGTTACGACGAAGAACTCGATCGCTTAACTCATTTGCATGACAATATCCAAGTAACCTTGGATGAGATGGTAGAGCGCGCGCGTTTAGAGAGCCAATTACCCAGCCTAAAGGTCGGCTTTAATAAAGTCAGCGGCTTTTATTTTGAATTACCTAAAATGCAGGCAAAAAACGCACCGGCGCATTTTATCCGGCGGCAAACACTTAAAAGCAGTGAGCGTTTTATTACTGACGAGCTAAAAGAAGTGGAAACCGAGTATCTAAGCGCGCAGTCATTAGCACTAACTCGTGAAAAGCAGCTGTATCATGAACTATTGACAATATTAAGCAGTCATTTAGCCGAACTTCAACAGCTAAGTGCTGCTATCGCGCAGATAGATGTACTTAGCTGTTGGGCTCAGCTTGCCTTGATTTATAACTGGCAACGTCCAGTGATGAGTAATGACTCAAAAAATGATAGTAGCTTAGAAAGTAGGAGCTCAAAGAATGACAGCATAACGAGTATTGATATTAGACAAGGTCGTCATGTAGTTGTCGAAGCGGCGTTAAATCCAAATAATACTAACACGCAAAGCAAAACAACCAAACATAGCAGCCATTTCGTTGCTAATGATTGTATATTAGGCAGTCCTGCAAACCCTGCACGCCTGTTAATGATTACCGGTCCTAATATGGGCGGTAAATCAACCTATATGCGCCAAACCGCACTAATTGTTTTACTTGCCCATTGTGGCAGCTTTGTGCCAGCAGCTAACGCTCATATCGGTGATATCGATCGCATTTTTACTCGTATCGGCTCAGCGGATGATTTGGCAGGTGGTAAATCAACCTTCATGGTAGAAATGATTGAAACCGCTAACATTCTTAATCAAGCAACCAATAAATCTCTCGTATTAATGGATGAAGTCGGACGCGGTACGGCTACCACTGATGGTTTAGCAATCGCCCATGCTTGTGTTAATCGATTGGTCGAGATTGGCTGCCTGACATTATTTGCCACCCATTACTTTGAGCTGACAAAATTGGCGCAAAACAGTATTACTAATCGCGAAAATAATCATAGCAGTATTCGCAACGTCCATGTCGCTGCCAGCGAAGTCGATGGTCAGTTGCTACTACTGCACCAAATCAAGGATGGTGCTGCAAGCTCTAGCTTTGGATTGCATGTGGCAAAGATGGCTGGTATTCCTACTCAGGTATTAAATGATGCTAAGCGTTATTTGATAGACAACCTAAAAGCGGAAAACGAAAAACTCATTGATGACAAAAATGAATTAGCTAAGTCGTTAAACGATAAACAGCAGCAAAATCATGGGAGTAAGGTAGAAAGACTAAGTATCAGTGAGAATGCACAAGCTCCATACATAAGCAATATTTCACAACAAAATCATTTGTTTAGCTTACAAGATGAACTAAATGCAATTAATCCTGATAACCTGACACCAAAGCAAGCGCATGACCTACTTTATCATCTAAAAGAAATCATTAGTCATTAAAGGGAATTGTCAATTAGTACTAAAAGCGCTAAAATGTGCCTTATTTTCCAACTATTCTAGTTAGCCCTTCAAGCTAGACCAATAACAGGTAGACAGTACTATGACCTTTGTCGTTACAGAGAACTGCATTCTTTGCAAATACACCGACTGTGTGGAAGTCTGTCCTGTGGACTGCTTTTATGAAGGACCGAATTTCCTCGTCATCGACCCTGATGAATGCATCGACTGCGCGCTATGTGAGCCTGAATGTCCTGCCAATGCGATCTTCTCAGAAGATGAAGTACCAAAAGGGCAAGAGGTATTTACTCAGCTAAACGAAGAGCTGGCGCAAAAATGGCCAAATATCACTGAGATGAAAGGTCAATTGCCCGAAGCTGAAAAGTGGGATGGTGTGGAAGGCAAGATTCAGTATTTAGAGAAGTAACTTCTAAAGTTGAGTGGCCGAAGTAGACTGGGCACATTGCCCAGTTTTTTATTGCCGTACGCTTATGTCAATATTAATGTCTTATATAACATTCTACGGAACATTCATTGAACTATTTATAAGTTACTAATGTATTAAGATCATTCTACATGCTATTTAATTTTATAATGCACCCAAGGTACAACTTTATATTCATACTCACCAAATCTGGTATTACCACTAATAATAGGCGGCTGATGATCGCCAATTAAAACCACTTCAACGCCGCGCATTTCAGGCTGATTATTCAATCTTGCCAGTCCTTCAAAGAACTGAGCTTGCAGCATCATATTTCTACAGGCTTCATTATTAGCAATATTATAATGCTCGCAATCTAAACGCTGGCTATAAATATCATTTTTTGCATAAGGTGTATGAGCAGTAAGCGTCATCCAATGGAAAAACAAATGTTTATCCTCTTTAAAGTAATCTTTAATGCGAGGAAAGACCTCATCATCACAAATCCCATTAAATGCCTTGCATTTTTTTGCAGTTAAGAAGTTTTCGGAGAATAAAAACTCTTTGAATCCTGCTTTTTTGTACCAACTAAACCTATCATATAATTTCCCGTTTGCACCATGAAAGGCTGTTGTCTGATAGCCTTTATCGGCTAAAACCTTTGGCAGACAAACCGGGAAACCCGCATCAGCAACCAATCTTAAGCCATAGCCTTTGATGTCTTGATTGCATAGCTCCTTTATCTCAGCTTGGATAGTCGCATCAGGAGCTTGGTATTTACCCGTTTCATAATATTCAAACAAAGTCTGTTGTTGTGCTATAGGCTCGAGGATTTTACTTTGCACCTCTGTTTTAGAGGACACACCTAGAGATTCTACTAGGATAAATAGTATTTTTTGATTATAGGGTTTCTGTATTTTTGAGAGTGCACGTTCGTACTGGGTGGGTGCAAAAGACGCTTCTACCTGATTAGCTTTTACAAAATCCATATTATTAAGAGATAAGAGCCACTTGGTTTGACTTGCTGCAACATAACTATAGCTGTTATCCGAGCTAGAATTTTCACTTAATACATTTTTGTAGCGAATATCATGATCAGAAACAAAAAAACTCATTACCAAAAGAGCGAGACCCACTAATAAAGCATGAAAGCTGTCACTGTATTTTGAACCGATATTAATTAAAAATGGTAATAAAAAAGTGTAAACAATCATAACTATGATAAACGATAAATAATGTGCCGGGCCATTGAGTAAAAAAGGTGCTAAATATAAGGCCCCTTCGATATCCATAAAAGGGAACATTTGAAAAACAAACATTGCAAGATCAGGAATGACGGTAAAGACTAGAGCAATAAAACCTATCGCCTTACACAGTTTATTATCCAATAAAATAAGTAGCACAGGAACTATATAGTCCACATTAAGAAATGGCCTTGATGTTTCAGTGATGACGCTAAGCACAAGAAATGTTATGTTCGGAATTAGCAAAATGAGGAATACCGATATCAGTTTACTTGTCATTATCGCAGGAATGCTATAGTGTTTATTCCATATAGACGCTGACATATATAAAATCCTTTATACTTAATCTTTACGTTTATATAGTGGCTCATAAATCAAATAGATCCGGCTACTGATAAGATAAAAAAAGCTAAACATAATGTTTAGCTTTTTATTTTAACTAGTATGATGGGTTTATTAATTAACCACGGCACGTCGCTGGTAAATATTTTGCAGGCATAGCATTGGTGGAAGCAGGACCACACTTCCAAGTATTAACAGTTTGCCCTAGGTTATTACCTGTACCAGTTCCTTTCATTGCTGCAGGTGTAGCACCACCAGTCATTGGTGTTAATGTAAAGCTTTTGCCCTCTGCCCCTCCTAACCCTGAGCCAGTAGTGGTTGTTACCGTAATAACACCGTTCGCATCTGTAGCTACAGTTTCAGTATATTTAGTCGATGGATTTGCGTCAGCTTTATTTGGTCCGCTTGCAATGGCAGCTTTGCCGACTTCACAACCAAATGCATTGACACCTGGTAAGGCCCCTCCAGATTGGTAGGCTTCTGATACTGCAGTACGACAGGTCGAGGCTGCCAACAATGGCTCAGCAATCTTAGCACGGATGCTATAGTCCTGATAAGCAGGAAGAGCAATCGCTGCCAATATACCGATAATGGCAATAACGATCATTAATTCGATTAAGGTAAAACCTTTTTGAGCAGTGTTCATATGAACTCCTTTTGGGGATAAGGTGATGACAGCTTGATTTTTACGCCATCTAGCGTCATCAAATAACTGTCTTCAATTATAAATATTATTAATGTCAGTTGAGATAAATAATTTTAACCTTCTGACTGTCTTACTATTATTGATGCAGATAATGTGCCAACTTTTTATGAATTTTTACTTAGATATATTTTTATAGCTCATCTTTAACTCTTTTCAAAAGCTATCGCTAGAGGAGCGCACTTGCTTGCGTTGTATTCTATAGTTTATAGAATGCTAATACCATTTGTAACGCCTACATACTCATATTCGTAGTGATGATTTTTTCTTGACAGATTGTGTTGCTGTTTCATTGCTAAAAATTGTCACTTTAGGTAACTTGCACGCTTATAATGTAAACTCAGCTGACACTTTTTGTCAGTTTTACCAAATAATGAAACCCATCCATACAGGAATTCTTAATTCCACTCATCACTTGTACCACATTTTTTATCTACACCAATGACTCGGCACTTCACACCTTGATAGTTAAGAGTAAGATTACCATCAGCAGCCATTTGTCCAGCTACTGGTGTGGCGGTAATTTGCCATTTGGACGTAAGAGGACCTAGCGGAGGTAGTGGATCTGGTGGTGGTGAAACTGGTGCAACTATTGTTTCGACAGTAACGTTGTAAAGCGCAGTACCTTGCTGAGGATAATTACCAGTAAGCCCTGTTCTTAGCGCGTTGCTATATCTACCTTGTGCCAGCTTACGACTTTCAATCTCTGAGGCGATATTTTGCATTTCAGTCATCATATCAGTACGTTTGGTTTTAATAACATAGCTCTGATAGCTGGGATAGGCGATAGCGGCAAGTATACCGATGATAGCGACCACGATCATCATCTCGATCAGTGTAAAGCCTCTATTATTATCTAATAGGTGCATCACCAGTCCTCCGAATAGGTACCACAATCATTAGAAGCCACTGTAATACTACTGTCATTATTCTTGGTCTTACACTGTAGACCAGAACTACCGAGTAGTACTTTATGGCCTGTGCTATAGTTACTACTAGGTTCAGCTATCATCTTCCATGAACGACCTGTTACATTATCGACATTTGCGTTACTTACTAGGCTTTTAGTAGTATCTGTCCCATCTACTAAACTTACTTTATAACGATAATTGGTAGCATCACTACCTTTTGGGATATAAATTATCATATTGTCTTTATCATACCCATAAACAACATCGCCGCTACTGTTTATACTTTTCTTTGGGACAAAGTTTTTATAAGTGAGCGCAGAAGCTCGCCAGCGACTAAGCTCTATTTCTAGCTGTTTCATCTGGGACTGAGCTTCTAACTCTGCATTACGTACCACGTATTGACGATAAGAGGGGATTGCGATTGCTGCTAATATCGCAATAATCACGATCACTATCATCAATTCAATCAAAGTGAAACCTTGATCATAAGTCGTCCGATTCAGATTATAGCTTTTGAAGCAATACTTACTATGCATAGTGGTATCCTGTCCTAATCGGGAGATTTTTGATACCAGCGCTGAGGGTTAAGCATATATCCGCTCATGTTGCCAAATATTCCCGCTGTTCCCATACCATCTGTATCTTTCGGTGTGCCGCTACCATTTATGGTATGAGGTAAAATGTTAGGCTTTGTATCATCAAAGGCTCTATTACCATATCCACTACGATTTTTGTCCACAGTTTGTTCAGAGAATGTTTGGTTACCTACCAGTACTTGGATATTGGTAGCATCTTTACTAGCAGCACCCAATGCTAACTCTTGTATACCTTTACCCGCTCTAACGAATCCACCTATACCATTTTTAGATGTTTCTGCCTCACATATACCCCATGGTAGACAGTAAAGTTGACGTTCTGATCCACCAACTACTTGAGCCGAACACGTATTAACGGTAGTGTCATACTGCATCTCGGGACTATATGCTGTCATATAGTAGATGCCGCCCAGTGCTAAGCCTGTTCCCACACTCTTGACATGCTTGATATTTGAATAGCCATCAAAATAGGTTAATGGGTAACTCCATCCCTGAAAAACACCACTTTTCATAGCTGCTATCACACCAGATTTAGTCTTAGCTACCGCTGGAGTAGTACCAGTAGGTGTGGTGACTTTATCAAAAGGCAATGAAGCTAATTTATCTAATGTCAACTCACTTGTTGACAAGGTAATGGTGTCACCATATAGATTTTGATCAGAGATATCTCTATCTATAATACCAAAAATCCGGTTGGCTTCTGTTAGATCGTTACGCTGACGTGATAATGGACTGCTACGATCACCTGAAGCAATATTCACTACCGCTATTCGCTTTCCATTGGTATCAGCAGACTTGAAGAAGCTCACCGAAGGCTGAGCATAAAATCGATACTGTAAACCCTTATTGAGTAATGTCTTCGATTTAGCATCGCTAGTAGTATCTCCGCTAGCATTGAGCACTCTAACAACTCGACGCACAAAGTTATTAAGCCCTGCAGTTGAGCCAAGAGTTTGACCATTCTGCAGATCTATGCGGTAGACTTGCCCGCCTAAATCGCCAAAGTATAGATGATCGATTAGTCCATCATTATCACGGTCTAAGGTCGTAATTTCACTCACGATACTATGTTTCATAGATGATACATTGACGTTTTTGGTACCCGCAGTTGATCCTGACACTGAGGCTATAAGAGCTCCTGTACTGGCATCTACGATATAGACGGCATTGCCTTTTGCTTGAGCGATGTTGCTACAGCCATTAATGTTATTAGGGGTTGAGTTCAGTTTAAAAGTAGGGTCTTCATAGCATGTATCGTAACCGCCGCCAAAGATAATCACATCTTTCGTGGCTTTAGAACCAGTACCAATTTTAATTTTTCCAACGACAGGTTTAACCATTACCATGCCCATACGACTATAACCATCCGTTTTATCATCAAGGGTAAATAATTTTTTTGGCGCACTTGTAGTACTTACGTCTAATCCGTATAAACCCAAGCCTCCTTTACCTAATCCACCATATATTTTCATATCTGTTGCAACGACTTTACCGCTATTATCAGTATTGAACGTATACTTATACTTGCCAGCTGACGTCCATGGTGCATCCACACCAAATACCGGTGCCTGTACATCTGTGTCTGTATTTACAGCATTATTTTTGAGGGCTTTTAGTTTATTTTTTATGAATGTTTTGGGAATAAATGCCAGTGCTTCTTCGCCTGTTTCAGACTTAGCTAGATGCAGTGCTCCTTCCATAGAGCCAAACATTACGTAGTCATTACGGTCACTGTCATTGGTAGAGATTTGACCAGCATCAGCATCTATGATGTCATCATTGTTAGAGTCTTTTTCAGGTGAGTTTATTTTACCGCCATAGCTCACAAGAGTAGGGGCTGAATGTAATACCCCGCCCAATACTTTGACCTCACCATTAGGAGAAGTTATAAGCTTTGCAAGCTCAGTTTCTTGATTAGCGGCTGCGGTTATTCTATCAATCAAACTCTGATTAATATTGATGTCATAACCCAAAAAGCTTAAGAGGTATAACTTCTCTTTAGCGCTATAATCAGCATCTAAATCAACGAACCCTACTAATGCACCAGCGGTCACAGCCACCTTCTTCAGGCCAGCGCCACTCTCGACATAGACGGCTCGAGTAGAGTTATTAGCTGCACTAGGGGATTTGAGACGCGCATAAAAACCACCAGCGATAATACGGTCATTAGCGTTGACCGTGTTACCGTCTTTGTCAACGATTTGAGAGTTTCTAGTGCTCCATAAATCGCGGGCATTCGGGTTTAAGTCTGTAGGAAATTTTTTTCCTGTAGTATCTTTACCGTCTGCATCTCTGCCATCTTTATTCTTCTTAGTTTGGTCGATATTGACATATAACCGTGTGTCCGTATTACTTCCTGTTGCTGACTTACCGTATAGCGTGCCTTGGTTGACTTCATATTTCTTTAGGTTGCCGGGCCATACCAGTAGATTGCTTCCTACTTTTGGTTCTAGCATTGGCAGATAGGCATAAGGCTGGATATTTTGTGCGCTAAGTGGATCCTGAGGAATAGTAATCGTACCAGAAGGAATACTGGCCAAGTCGTTATCGAGCTTAGTAACAAAAGACAATACGCTATTTACAATATCTTTTGAATCCTTTGCATAATAGAATCCACCTTCACCGAAACCACCGACACCAGTGAAGCCAGTAAATCCCGTCTTATCGTCTTTCGCTTCCATACCTAGGTTGCAAGAGTTACGTGCATCTTGACTGGTCAAAAGATCGCAACGGTAATATTTTTTTTCGTAAGCCGTACCATCAGACAAGGTTGACTGAATTGATTTGTAGTTATTGACATTATCAAAGACATTAAAATCGCTACCGAAACCTACCATAGCAGTTTTGATACCTTTGTTATTTAAGGCTTTGGCGTAGTCTCCAATACAATCCCAACCAGCAGAGCTATTGTTACTAGCATTCGTCATAGAGGAATTACAAGTAAAGCTAGTAGAATCGAGCGATTGCTTCATTGCTGTTTGCGTATTATTCGACGCATTATTAGGAGAGCCATCTGTTAGAAGATATACTCCTGTCCCTGCGCATTGTGAACTCTTTGGCTTAATATAACTGCTTGAATCACGAATAATACCATCATTAGTTATGTTTAAAAAACCGCTATAGTCATTGCCAACATTTGAAGTAGAATTACCTAGGACATAGGCTCCTGCTTCTGTATAAGCTTTAGCTGTAGGAGTACCACCGAGAGGGTCTAAGCCAGCAACATATTTTCGCAAATCTTTTTTATGAGCGTCAGTAAGAGGCTTAGCCGCTACCCCTACTTTTCCAAAATAAGAGCTCGTGCTAGATAAGTTTTTATTATATCCAAACGATCCTGTCCCAACACTGATACTATTATCCATTTTTGGGTTACGTAACAGCTTAAACACCGCTACTTTGAGCGCGCTTAATCTATCTAAACGCTTATTGTTTTCAATATCTTTTGCTGCTATCTCTGCGGCGGTACGAGTATCTTGAGCAGTTTTATCTATACAATAAGTAATTTCATAACTTTGACCATCATCCGGACGTGATTCTCTAATGAAATTCTCGTTAAACCCTGAAGGATAAGCCCCTCTATCTAATGCGTTTTGTACTGTTGTCTTATTATCATTACTATAATAACAAGGTTTATCGTCTTTACCTTTTAGATTAGGAGTTTGATAGTCATATTTGGTTACTACAGATTCAATGACTGTATAGTATCTCGTTTCAGTTTTGGTACAGAAACCAAAAAAATATCTTACACATATCTCTTCACTTTTTGGTACTTCTTTATCTTCCCTTATAATATATTCTTTTTTTATGTAGTCGATACTGCCATAATCATCCCACAAACTATCAATACGAGTACTTCCTTGTGTGAAATTACCCATACTGCCTGATTTGTCTAGCATCAGCATGACCGTTGGCTGAGTCTCACCGACAGGTGGCTGATAGATTGAGAGATCACCTATTGTGCTGTAGCTCGCGGTACCAGCTCCACTATAACTTACTGCTGCCTCTGTAGTCGTAGCTAACACACTGATTGCGGATAAGGCAAAAGTTAGCGCAGAGACTTTAAATAGCGCCCGAGGAGTATACTGCTGTACTGGTACTAATGGGAAAATTTTCATATCGTACTCCTTGGAATGCATATATTGATACGAGACAACATCGTACTTATTTGAGTTAATCTTTTGAAGCTAATTTACAAGTCGTTTATTCCGGTGCGCCCGCTGCAGTCACGTTTAGCATTTTTTGACAAGCTGCACTAAACTTATTACTAGCACTGCCCTTGCCATAGTCTAGGCACTTTTCGGATGTAAGTAAGTTCTCTAACTTGATATCTTCTACCAACGTTTTTGCGGGCACACCTAAGTTGGCCAAACATTGGGTTAATGTATCGTCATAGTACTTTATGATATCGTTATCATCTTCATCTTTGGCAGCATAGCCGTAGTCAGAAGCGTTCTGATTGGGTTTTTTCAAACATTTTAAGATTTCACTTTCTTTTGCTTGTGTCATACCAGGTAAAAACGAGGTGCTGAATATGCGAAAGTTCGGTGAGCTACTGGTGACCTTTGCAGTGGTTATAGAGCGCTCTGGTGGAACATATTCAAAAGGCTCTGCCGTCATCATATCACTACTTGGTCTAGTAATAGCTATTTGAGTCATGACGTTGTTACGCGCGCTACTAAAATCTTCAGCATTAGTTATTCGGCAAAACCCACCTGAACTTGAAGCACCTGTCGTTAGTTTACTCCCACCGCTAGGGTCGATAACCGTGGCTTCACTCATTCTAAAAAAATATTTAGCACGCGGACGATAGCAAAAAACAATTTGATCGCCACGATTTTCTTCTGCACCCACATTCATAAAATAACCAAGCATACCTGCCGAACTCAAAGCAATACTCTTTTGAGCCTTAGCCTTACTATCGGTCATATCGATGTTAATAACTTGCTCTATGCTTTTGTTGGTATTATCTGCTGTGTTAAGAAGTAAAGTCTCTGCTTGTTCACTCGTTGCAAGTTTCAAATCTGTAGTGCTGTTTCTTACGGCAATGGCGCCTGCTAATGTGATTAAGATCAAGAATAATAAAACTACAATCAAGGCTACACCTTGCTGACTAGTAGGCATAGATGAGAGTTTTTTCATAGTATTCCACCTTATCAAGAAGATTATTGTCTGGCATTTCGCAAAGCAATTTCATTTTGCACAACGAAGCGTAAGAACTTTTTTTCTACATCTGTTGCATCAGTTTTAAGTTTAATATCATTACCCAACACCGAAAACTCATTAGTTAGCTCCGATGTTTGAACTATACTGTCAGAACGTATTATTCCACCAATTCTGACTGATATAACATCTGGTTTATCTATGGATTCAGTATATTGCTTGACAGTATAGTAACGAATATCGTCAGCCTTTTTTGTTCCTAATAGAACATCAAAATAGTCCATATGTGGAATAATGACTTCGCCTTTATCCCCAAAGTCTTTTATAATATTCTTGGCTGTAAATACAGTAGAGGGCTTATCTACTTTTCCTTGCTTTGCATAACTATCCATATCTTCTGTAATATACTTTCCAGCATCGCAATACAAAGAGAGCTGATTAGGTTTTGAGGCATCTTGAGCATTTAGGTAATAACGCTCTATGACAATTTGACCGTCAATAATTTTGTTAACTTTATTAAGCTTAACTTCTCTTGGCCCTAATGCCAGTCTGCCTTCACAATCAAACATATCTTGAGGGGCTCTGAACTGAATAGTTAGTTGTCCGCTTGATGTGTCTGTCGCTGTCATTGCCGACCATTGATTACCTGTACCCGTAGCTGTCACATCACCTGTATTAGTTAATAATGCGAGAGGGACGTCTTCGTCTCCGCTTAATTTTATATCTTTTAAATTACCTACTTGCGTTAAAACTATTCCTGCTCCTTCATTGGTATCATTAATAGTTTCAGCTAGACCTAAGTTTGCAAGTCGAATATGATCTTCTAGCATAGGTATGCCAAAAATATTAGAATCAATAATACTTGACCCTGCTTCTTGTAAGGTTACAGATTTAACATTAGCAATATAAACTTGTATAACCGCTGCTGATATCAATAGCCCCAGAACTAATGAAATCATTAACTCTATCAAAGTAAAACCTTGCTGCTTTTTAGAAAGTGTTTTAGCAGATTTTTTAGTTAAATAGCGATACGAAGTGAACATCAATAAGCCTCCATAATAAAACACGATGAAGATGGCTTATAACTTCCATTAGCATCAGTGCATGAATACTTTTCATCACTCATAGTAGGTTTGGTTCGATTCCATCCAGCAATAATACACTGTCGTTCATTGACGCCACTTGTATCTGGACATACCTCTATATTTAATGCAATTTCTTTTGTACAAGCAGAGTCTAAAATTAATCCGACGTTATGGGTAACTATTTCTTCTGTGCTACAGTTATCAGTATTACAATCTGGTGCTGCGGCGCTATAAGCACTGACATCCCCACAATAGTCGCTGATAACGTATTCACTCTCAGCTTTTTTATTATCCTTATAGATATTATTTACTTGCGATCTATAAGCTGAACTGCTGTCAGGTAAAATACGCATACTCTCTGATAAGGTCTTTATTAGAGATATTGACTGAGTACGCATAAGACTTTCATCAGTCGCTTTTATCGCTGACATTTGCATCGCACTAAACCCGAGAACAGCGACCGCTAATAATAGTATCGCTACCATTACTTCAATCAAACCTACACCGCGCTGATAAATTAAGCCTTTCATGGACAAGTACCTCCTAGCTTACTACTGATGTTACCCAGCTTACTGACGCCAATCTGACTAGGCGCGGCAGCGAGATTGCTATCACAAATAGTATACGTCACTGCATTGGCACGTTTGCTTGGTTCAAAGGTGATGGCAGTAGGTAAAACAGGCTTAATAGTGCTATTAGCGCTATAATTATAGCTTGCGATAATGTCCGCACCTTGTGCAATATTGATCACCCCTTCATTAGTGCTATTATTATTGTAAGTGAGGGTCAAAGATTGCCGACGAATGATACTTTCGATTTTTGCTTCTCTTAAAGCATTTTTAAGGCTAGCCGTCGTCGACTTGACGCGCTGATTAGCAAGTTGGGTACTTATACTAGGTGCAGCAATACTGACAACAATAGCAAGCACAGCGATCGTCACCATAAGCTCAATCAGCGTAAAACCCGCGCTAGTCAGGCGTAATTTCTGTGGTAGATTGTTCGCAGATGCGTTCACATCAAATCCCTATTTATAACTGCCAGCGTTTCTAACTAAAGCTAGATTCACATTAGCAATGAGCATCTAATATTTAAATGAGCTGTTACTGAATATTTTTGATATATTCATCAATGAACATGCAATTTTTGTTCCAATAGATACTATAGTCAGGTGGTAGGAATGCTTGTGAGGAATAATTTTTTAAATTCATAAGCTTTAAGGCATTGCTTTAGATTTTTTGCACTTATATCAAATGATATTACCTAAAATAGGCAGATAAAATGTGTCAATAATATAACGTTAAGGCAACACATTAGCAACATAATAGTTATTATAAATTGATAGAAAAAGTTTTTCTAATAAAAATGGATTTTATGACTGACTACCATGCGCTAACGCATAAGCTGAGAGATAATAATGATGAGAGTTTTGAGAGTTAGGTATTGCTAGGCTTGTATGTTGCATAATTAGAGCACGACCTAACGCTTGTAAGCTAGCGCCTGTAGTCGCGACATCATCAAACAATATTAAGCGTTTAACCGGAGGCTTTTCGATTAAAGCAAAGGCATTTTCTAAATTACTTAAACGTTCGGCACGCGTCAGTCCTTGCTGGCTAACAGTATTATCAATACGTTCTACGCCTTGCCAAAGTGGAATGTGCCAATGCTTAGACAGTTGCGCGGCTAAAATACTGACGGGGTCAAAGCCACGCTTAATAAGCCGTTGATTGGTCGTCGGCATAGCAATAATGACGCTGTTATCGTGATGGCAGCCTTGAGGACGTGGTAATTGACGTAATACATGCAGTAATAACGGCAGCTTCGTCATATCTTCGTGATGCTTAAAAGCACGGATTGCTTGCCGTATTGGATAGTCGTAATAAGTCGCTGCTTGAATAGACAGACTAGTGCCCGCAGCAATATCAACTTCGAAAAGTTTGGGTAGCCACGCGATACTGTTATGACAATCGGAGCAAAGCAAGCCGCTATTAAAACGGTTATTAACTTGCTGGCGCAGTTTCGTAAAAAATGAATGATTATTTGGCGGACTTGCTGAGGGATGATTTTTTAAGAATTGTGATTGCGGCGTACTGCGATAAATACGGCATAACTGGCAGCGTATGTCTCCATACTCTGCCAGCCATAGTCCACTTTGATAAGGCGCTAAATGGCGCATCGAACGATGCCTATCAGCGCACTTATATTAGAAACCTTTCCAATCATTAAGAATGATACCAAAACCGATAGAGGTATTTTCATGGTTATAATCAACAATAGACTCGCCATAACCCTGAAATAGCTGTATATAGCCATTAATATTTTTAGCCAATGGATACGTGTAGTCAATTTGCGCCGCACCCTTATTGGTGCTTGGATTATAACGCAAAGTGCCACTCAGACTCTGTTGCGCTGGTAGGTCATATAAGAATTTAATATCACCATAACCCATGTAGTCTTCGATATCTGGATTATCTTCACTATCAGAGCTTTCGTTATTAATGCGAGCCCATAGGCGTGGTATGACAGAAAGCTTGCCCCATTCAGCACCTGCCATTAGATAAGCACGGTTCCACGAGCGCGATAATGGATCATCTTGTCCGTTAGAGTGGTGAATAGCACCCGCCCCTAACATGCGCAGACGACCGCCAAAAGGCAAATCAGCCGCCACTGGCTGGGTCAAAAATATCTCTGGCTGATAGTCGGTCGCTCGAAATGGACGCGAGTTATCTTCGTTATAGACTTGCCAATGCGACTCTTGAGTATAACCGAACCACAAATCTGCACTGGTATCGAACAAATCTTCCATTACTTTGGTCTTTAAAGACAACTGGAACTTTAGCTCAGTATTACGCGTATCGTTAGAGGTGCGAGGATACACTTCTTGAGAGGGCGTGCTTGGACCTAAATTGGGATCAAAGGTATAAAAGATCGGCAATACATAAGTCGGTCGGTACGGTCTAACCGTCCACGTGCCCCGCTCGCTATTTTTATCCAAATCATAAGCCAAGCTTAGCGGGGTAAACTTTTCGATATCGGCTTGTGTGACGCCGATGTTTTCTAATACTTCCGCTTCCCTCTGCGTCAATCCAACCGTATCCAAAGTTTCTGTATCTGTTGGTTCACTATTCGCGGTGCCATTCATCGTTTCATTAGCATTGGTAGCTATAGTGTTATTTTCGTCTACAAGCACCACTTGCGGATTACCTGAAAAGGTACTTTGCAGGGTTTTTGCCAAATCAACCGGTTGCTTAGTGGCAATGTAGCTCGGCGTCTGACCTTGCTCAGCCACTTTATCAAAACAGGCTAACCGCGCACCACTGGTTTGCACTTGAGTACATTCATAAAACAGTCTTGCTTGTTCGGCGACAAATTCCTTACTAATAACTTTTTCGCTTTGAGCCGCTGCATTTGGGTTGACGACGCGCTTATTCACCTTTTTTGAGGATTTATCGGTCTCATATTCAAATGCGATGTCTTCTACTGGCAGTTCCTCATAAACTTCATTACCATTGGCCGCATGTCCTTGTAGCGTAAAACAAGTAAGCGCCGTACCAACGGCTATGGTTAAATAGCGCTTAGGTAGCTGAATATGGCTAGGTTTGCATACTTTAATAAGCGCTAAAGAGCGACGCTGTGAGGTAATATGAGAAAACATAAGTGTCCTTTATCTAACTGACATCATCGTCAGCAGAGTATATGAGATAAGTAATATAACCATTAGCGTGATTGCTAAAATAGAATAAGAACTGAGACAAGAGCCATAAATTTAGTCGTAAAAGGTAGCGATTACACGCAGTAATGCTCCTTTAGCAATGTTGCTTTATTGTAATGAAAATATAGGCACTATACTAGCGTTATCGCTGTCTAATACCAATGTAAATAACAATATAAATCGCAAAGTAAATAGAAACAAATAACGCTAAACCAAGGATTTAGCGCCTACATTAAAGAATCTATTTAATAAAATTGGAAAAGCCAACATCCTATTATCAAAGGACGTTGGCTTTTTAGTGTGTAGGAATGACGTGAAATTTATCTAAATTTAATGATTAATTCAATGCTATTAAGGTTTGCTCAAACTCTGCGCGCCCAATTTCACCCACTTGTTGATTGACCAATTGACCGTCTTGATAATATAGCAATGCTGGCGGCCCAAATAATTTATAGCGCGCTAAGATTGCTTTAGAATCGGCGGTCGTTTCTGTGATATCAAGTCTGACCAGTTGCCAATCTTGCATCTGCGCTGGACGATTATGAAATAAGTTTTTATCCATAATCCGGCACTCAATACACCATTCGGCAGTGACGTCGACCAGCACTTTAGGGTTGGCGGCGATAACGGCATCTAACTCAGTCAGCGTAGTAACAGTCTTATCTGTGCTATTGCTTATCGCTGGTTGACCAGTAGCGGTCTGCATCATTGGAGCAGCGCTTAATGACGCTAGCGGATGTAAGCTATCATCGTTACCCAATGCAGCACCGACGATTAAACACGTCGCCCAAATACCAGCAATCAATCCTAGCGCTTGGGTCAGCATACGACCTTTACCCAACCAGCTCCACGCCCACATCGCCACAACCATAAACCATAATGCCCACACCATCAGCATCACAGGTGAGATAAAGACGCGCTCAATTAATAACAAGGCCACGGCAAAAAGCAGCAAAGCAAAACCTTGCTTAACCCAGTTCATCCACTCGCCAGCTTTGGGCATGATTTTACCTTGGGTAGCACCGATTAAGATAAGCGGCGCTGATAAACCAAAACCCAGCATAAATAATGCGGCAAACCCAAGTAGCGGGCTACCAATCGTCGATACTGCAAGCAGCGCACCAAATAATGGTGCAGAAACGCAAGGTGATACCACGAGCGCGGATAAAAACCCAGCGATTAAACTGCCGCCCGTACTACCAAGCTTGCTATCGCCTGCTTGGCTTAAGCCTTGCATCTTACTACTAATAAATCTTGGCAGACGAATGCTAAACAAACCTAGCATGTATAAAGCCAATAGCACAAAGACAATAGCAAAACTAATCAAGATAATCGGATTTTGCAGCCAACCGATAATGCCTAACGATTCACCAAATACCGCAATGACTGCACCTAAAATACCATAAGCTGTCGCGACACCGATGGCATAACTGCTGGTGAGAATAACGCCGCGTTTCACGGTTGGGTTTTCCTCACGCGCAACGATATTGGCGACAATCGGTAGCATCGGTAACACGCATGGCGTCAATGCCAAGCCTAACCCTGCCAAAAATAATAACACCAATGCTAACCACGGATGAGAAGCCAAGCCAAAAGGATCACTATTAATCGCATTATTGCCAATCACTGTATTACTATCTGTTGCAGCAGCATTATTTATGATAGCGTCATTGTTTGCTGCTTCACTTGTGACATTACCACCTATAACTTCTTCGTCTGCGCCAGAGATGGTATTGCTAGCACCAAGCTCTGCATCTAAAGCCGCATCATCTAACAAGGCATAATCAATCACCTCATCGTCTGGCAAGGTTTGCACTGCGGCAACATTATTAGAATCATCGGCATTTGCAGATAGAGGTTTGTCATTCGCAGGATTATTTTGCGCAGCGGAAATACTGGCGCTATTACCTGTAGACTGTTGCGGCATGGCCGCGATATTTACCGTGGTTTTTATTTTCTCCGGTGGATAGCACAAACCCGCTTTGGCGCAGCCTTGCCAACCAATCGTGACAGCAGCATTATCTATAGCTTTGCCGTTACTACTGCTCAAAACGGTGCTGGCAACCATACTGGCTTGGTCAAAAACCAATACTTGTCCAAAGGTTGGATCGTCGATTGAGACAGGCTTTTGGCTAAAGGTAAAAGGCGCGGCTGTCACGCCAGCAGGCAGCGTCAGCTTAATTTGGTCTTTATAAACATAATGCTCAGGGGTAATATCAAAGTTAATCGCTAAGCGTGTACCATTGTTGGAAGCCTTGGTACTGCTGCTGACCTGAAAGGCTTGGTGAACTGGCAAAAATTTCGGCTGGGCAGTACTTTTATTACCAAATAAATCACCCAATCCTGCCGCTTGCGATGCCACTGGCGCAACCACTAGTCCAGTAGCGGTTAATCCCGTCAACAGTGAACTAGCGCTTAAAGCAAATGCCAATAGATAAGATTTTTTTGAAGATTTATTTTCCGTTAATGACGGAGATTTTTCTGCGGTCTTAATGGACATGAAACGCTACCTATTATTACCAAAATTCAAATTGACCCATGCACTGTCTGTCTACGTGATTACTTATTTACGTAGCGTAGCAATATTTACCGTGATTTTTATTTTCTCTGGTGGATAACACAGACCCGCTTTGGCACAGCCTTGCCAGCCAATGACAACCGGTACATTTTTGGCGCCTTTGCCATTATTGCTGGTCAGCGTGGTGGTAGCGATTATATTTTTTTGGGTAAAGACTGGAACTTTACCAAAGGTTGGGTCATTAATAGCAACTGGCGACTGGCTGAAACTAAATGGCGTGGCACTGATGCCCTTAGGAAAGCTTACCGTAAGCTTATCTTTATAAACGTAATGACCGGGCGTGATATCAAACGTAATCGATAGCTGCGTGCCTTTAGAGGTCGCTTTGGAAATACTATCCACTTGAAAGGCTTTATCGACTGGCAAAAACTTTGATTGCGCTGCATTATTGTTACTAAACAACTCACCTAGTCCTGCTGCTTGCGCGCTCATTGACATCATTGATAATCCTGTCATCAACGAAGTGCTCATAAGCGCCATTGCCAATACATGAGGTTTTTTAGCAAGGCGTTTATTGATAATTGACGTGGCTGTTTTTATGAACATAAATACCTACCTTTGATGACTGGTTTTAAAGACTGTTTTTAAAGTACGGGTAAAGACTGCTTTCAACGAATAATTACTAAAAATTTGAACTTATATGGTGAGCGTTTATATATGGCACTACTTATTTTATGTTTTAATAAAAAATATCAACCAATAAAGCCTTATTGGTTGATATTTAGAAATTATAAACGGTACTTTAGTCAATAAAGTGTCATTATTAGAAAATAACAGACTACTCATCCCTAACCACTTTAAGGCCAAACTTATAGCTGGGCATAAAGGTCAGCGTCTTGCCCTTCACCGCCCTGCTGTCCATCTGCACCCAACGAAAACAAATCATAAGGTCGACCTTCGCTACCTGGCGCGACATATTGCAATTCGTTTTCCCAACCATCGGTCGGATAACCACCTTTGATATAACCGCCATCAGGATAGTTTTTGGCTTCTGCTGGCGGTGTGGTTAGCGCTTCTAAACCTTGCGCCGTAGTTGGATAACGCGAATTATCCACTTTATACATATCAAGAGCATTAGATACGGTCGCAAGGGCGGTTTCAGTGGTTTTGACGCGAGCTTTATCACTTTGTCCAACCACTTTCGGCACCACCAAACCTGCAAGAATGGCCAAAATCACAATCACAACCATAATTTCAATAAGGGTAAATCCAGACTGGCTTTTACGCAATGGCTGACTGGCTCTGGTAGAAGCTGGCTTATTGTAGCTAATACTTTCTGACTGAAATTGGTCGTCAGTCTTAGCGTTTTTTGGCATGGTATTTACTTGAATGGTGTCAATTATAGTCATCGCTTTGTCATCGCTTTTGGTATCAGGTGATATAAATAGTGAATGTGGTGTTCAGAGCGCTTTCATCGGTTGGCGATAGATTAATGAACACTAAACCGTTTATCACTATAAACCATGCTTTTATTTTTATCCAGCACTGCAATGGATTGTTATCGAGGGCTATTTTTATTGAACTAGGCAGCGGATAATTTGATAAGCACGAAGTATATTTATAAATACAGATTATTTAGACGTGGCTTTTGACTAATGCTTACTATAGCGTGCCCATTGGTTTAGCTCTAGTAAAAACATGCCGCTGTCAACAATCTACAACAGTAAGCAAAGCTTAAGAAAGTTAATGGAAGTTTTAGCAAGATAGAGGTAATGAGGTTTGATTTAGATGGAGAAAATTCAAGAAGGTTTAGATATTTACTAACCTGCCAAATCATTCATATTCACAATTGGTAGCATCACCGCCATCACAATAATCATCACTACCACACCCATGAGTACTAGCATCAATGGCTCAAGTAAGGATAGTAAAGTACTGATAAAGTTGGTCGCTTCCGCTTCTTGCATATTAGCCGCGCGGCTGAGCATATTTTCAAGCTCGCCTGAATTTTCACCACTTTTAATCATCTGTACCATCATTGGCGGAAAGTAGGCGGACTTTTCTAATTGACTTGATAAGCTTGAGCCTTCTGTCACCCTATCGGCTGCGGTGATAATGCTTTTTTGAATATGTAAGTTGGTCGTGACCGCAGCGCCTATATGTAAGGCCTCAATTAATGGCACACCTGAACGTACCAATATCGCCAATGTACTGGCAAAGCGTGCCGCATTAAGCCCTTTTGATAAGCGCGCCAATATTGGTAATCTGAGAACAATACTATCTATGGCTAATTTACCCGCTTGGGTTTGCCCAAAGCGATAAAACAAAAACGCTGCCCCTGCCAATACCAATAGTATCAGCCACCACCATTGGGTAATGATGTTTGATAAGCTCAGGACAATTTGGGTAATCAGAGGTAGCGCTTGCTCAGATTGCTCAAAGACTTTGACAATTTTGGGTACCACAAAGCTCATCAGCCCCATGATGACTCCAATTGCCATGACCATCAGTACAATCGGATAGACCATCGCTCCTTGGATTTTCTTTTGTAGGGCAAAACGGTTTTCGGTGTAATCAGCCAACTGATTGAGGATTAAATCTAAGTGACCTGACTTCTCGCCTGCCGCAATGGTGGCAATATATAGCGGTGGAAAACTGGCCGCTTGTTGCAGAGCGCGCGCCAAGCTCAAACCTTCTAGCACATGCGAGCGTACGGCAAGCATAAGTGATTTAATGTGAGTTTTTGGCGATTGTTTGGCGACGGCGGCAAGCGTTTCCTCTAAAGGAATACCGGCGGCAAGCAATACTGATAATTGACGGGTCAGCAATGCCAATTCATAAGCAGAGGGTTTTTTATAGCGGTTTTTACTTTGGCTTTGTCGGTCATTGACGGCGGTGACTTCAACGGGTGTCCATTGTTTATCACGCAGCTGCTGGCGTACTTGCCGCGCAGAATCGCCTTCAAGTAAGCCTTTTTGGACACTGCCATGGTCGTCTAACGCTTTATAATGATAAGCGGGCATAGCAGCGAATATCCTAAGGTGGTCAATTAAAAATGAGTATAAATCAGGTTTTATAGAAAAAGTGTATTTAGAATTAACATCTTAGAAAAGCGGCGTAGAATCACTGCTATCCGGCATTAAGCCTTGTAATAGTAAAACATCTAAATGCTGTTGTTGTAGCTTTTTATCGAAATCATTGACCTCAGCAATCAGCATTCTCTCGATACGCTTGTCACTAGCAAATACGCTCAATCTTGCACAAATAACCGCCAATTGATAAATACGTTTTTTGCAATAACCATCCAAGCCTTGCAACAATCTCACCATATGTGGCGTCTCAAGACTGGCGTATTCATAATCGCTCACGACCTGCTGACCCAACGCGGTAACACCATAACTGATAGACAGATGGGCGCAAAAATAGCAGCTAAATAAATAGCCCACGACATGACCAATATAATAAGCACGGTCATAAGTAAAACTACTGACCCCAAAATGCCCCAATACATAACTGTTCAAACTGCCTTGATCTAAAATAGGCTTGTCATGCTTGAGCTTACCAACGGTAGCAAAGCGCAATGGATTGTGTCCATCTTGCGTCGTTAGTTGCCAACCGGCCGGCTGCTGAGCGGGCATATGACGCACAATATCTTCGATAATATCATCGACCACGTGCAGCTGCTGCCATAGCCGCTCTATTCCATCGGTATCCATAAGACCACGTTTATCAAGCTGCTGTGCCAGTAAATATTGCTGATATTCTGCAAACTGTGTTTTCAGTGTTTGCACGAGATAAGTAGGACGGGTCGCAGCAGACGCCAGATAGAGTTGGCGCGTGCGCTCATGCTGGGCGCGATAAAGTGCCACACGTTGGACGGCGACATTGGTATCGCTAGTAGCAGTATTCTGGGTTTGGTTGACGGGTATTTGATTAGCAGATATTTGATGCGTAGTATTTAGATGTGATTGCTCGCCACTTAATTCAGAATTTGACTCAACATTTGGCAAGGTAAATAATGCCAACAATGCTGCTTTATCAAGCGCAGCCGTTACTTGACTTTTTTGCTTATTTTTTACCGCCCGTTGGTTATTCTGAGCCTTAACTTTAACGTCTTTTTGATTAACGCCTTTTTCATTAACGCTGTTTTTATGGATAACAGACGTAGTAGCGCCTTTAGTGTCATTTAAGGTTCTGGTTGGTTTAGCGGTCGGTTCAGTCATAAAATACCATCAGCTGCAAAAAATCAATATCGCCCAAGACATATCAGCTATAACTATCGCATTGCTCTCATACCATGAGATTGAGATACAACACGCTAAGGATTATCGCATCAACATATTTATCTTGGGCAACTCATTATTCTATAGTACCTGAACCTTAGTACGTTGTCAGCTGTCCATCATCGAAATACTAAGCACCAAAATCAGTGATAAAGGGTGTGTTAAACAGCGTAAATATTTAATAAATAACCTGAGCGCTTTTTCAAGATGTACAGGAGTTAAGAGCTAACTAAGCGAGCGTTTGTTGCTGATATTGTTGGCGATAGGCTTTTGGCGACACACCATAGACACGCTTAAAGGCTTGGCTAAAGGTTGAGTCTGAAGCATATCCGACCAATTCACTGATACGGCTAATGCTATTTTGCTGCAATCGCAGATAACGGGCGGCTAAGCGTAAGCGGTAATCCAGTAAATAGGTCAATGGCGGTATGCCAACCACTTCTTTAAAACGCTGCGCAAAGCTTGAACGTGACATTCCTGCCACCTCAGCGAGCTTATGAATCGTCCAGCTTTGGTTTGGCGATTCGTGCATCGCTACTAGCGCTTTGGTTAAAAACGGATCTTTCATGGCTTTTAGCCAATTATCGGTGGCTTCAGGCAGACTTTCAATATACACCCGCAGACATTCAATCATCATAATACTTGCCCAATGATTGATGACCGCAGCCTTACCCATACGCTCGCGCTCAGCCTCTAGCGTCAGTAGCCTAATCTCAACATCAATGACTTCAAACCGACCATCAGAGTCATCGTTAATTTCAGGCAATATTGCTGGCAGCATCGATAATAGTGGCCGAATCATGGCCTTATCGTACTTACACTCGATCAGTATCAATGACGCTTCAGAATCACCGTCACCCTTCACATCCAGTGTATGCTCTTTACAGTTTATCAGTAACTCATCCAACGCCTGAGCCTCATCACCATGATAGTTTAGCGCATAACTCACATGCTGATGCGAGCTTGGAATCATAATCATGTCACCGGCTCGCGTTTCTCGTGGGCCATTGCCGACATCGATACAAAAACCACCAGACATGACTAAATAAAACAAAATCGTATCTTGTCTAGTGATTGAGTAAGACCAATTACCCACACCATTTAAACGATAATATTTCGTTTCGAATAAATGCACATTTTCTAGCAACACGCTCAGTGCGTCCATCCATTACTTCCTCAATAATCGGTAATCAATATAGTAAATTTTAAAAAATAGAAATAAAGCGCTTATCACTGCAAAATCTTTTAAAGTAATTCGGTAACAATTTTAATTTTTATTTGATAGGCTTTTAATTCTTGATAAAGTCGAAGCAAAGAAATAACTAAAAATATCGAGTAAATAATTTAATGTGACAGCTGAATTTAACAAGGGTTAACAAATAATAAAAAATTGGCGCGCACATCTATCATAAGAAAAAAAGCAAAAAAAGGCTAGCAGATGCTTAAGTCATTAAATGTCTCATAAGCTGATAACTTATAACAAGTAAAGCAGCATGATAATTTAATAGTTTTGATTTATATTAAACAGACAGGCACAAAAAAATGCCAATAAAGGCAATCAGAGTTATTTTAATATTTTTGAATTTAATGAGGAAGGTAATGCAGTATAAAATATGGGGCGACTGATGGGACTCGAACCCACGACAACCGAGATCACAACCCGGGGCTCTACCAACTGAGCTACAACCGCCATAACTATTGCCAAGAAAGGCAAGATTGACAGGCTAAATGGTGCGCCTGGCAGGATTCGAACCTGCGGCCACCTCCTTAGAAGGGAGATGCTCTATCCAACTGAGCTACAGGCGCTCTTAGAGGACTTTTATATATCTTGGCAAGTTTAGCATAGTAGAAACTAAACCATTATACATAAAAAAAAGCCTGTAAGGCTCTTTAAATAGATGGTCGGAGTGATAGGATTCGAACCTACGACCCTCTGGTCCCAAACCAGATGCGCTACCAAACTGCGCCACACTCCGAAATTCTCTATTATCACGATAGTTTGTTACTTAACTCGTTATCGGTAACACCGCTAACTTGTTAATGTTCCTTGCTATCGAGGTGCACATATTAATGTGTAAAGCCGGTTGTGTCAACACCTATTTTTGATTATTTTCAAAGAATCGTTAAATTCTTTTAAAAACCTTAAATCTTACTGCAAATAGTGCTGGTACAACGTTGATTTTTACTAACCATAATACATACTGTCGTTTTCGACAGCGCTCATTATACTACATTCAAATCTGGAAGCAAGCCGCCGTTTATATTTCCGCTCATAACATTAAAGGGAATGAGCCATAATCGAGCGGGATTTGACTGTATATTAGAGGTTTTACGACAGTCTGTACTATCACCTTTATCATAAGCTCGTTGTCTAAGCTCGATGGGTTGCCTGCTATTATCTTGTACCGGATAAACCAACCATACTTGCTCTGCGCGATAAGCCTGCGCATAACTGGTCAACTGATAGGCATCATTAGCGCTAATCGACCCTGCATGTGCTAGGTGCTTCCATTTCATATCAATCACATGGCTGTAATGACCTGAGTTATAATTACTTGCGCTATCACTCTCACTAACTGCTACATCTTCCGGATTTTGAACTTGACTTGGAATTAGCTGAGTATCATTGTCAGCAGCTACTTTATATATCAATAAATCAGGACGAATAGACAGACAAGCCTGCCCTTCTGCATCGTTTAGCCAGACACTTTGCGTTTGAAACATGGGTTTATAAGCCGAATTGGTCTGCTGAAACATTATCGCTATGCGTAGGCTTGCCCATTGCTCAAACGCTTGATTCATATCAATCAATAAACATAAATGTGGTTGAGAGACGTTTTGATTGGCTAATGTATGCGGATTAATTCCATTTCCAGTATGGGCAGCAGATTGCTGCAATAGCCAATAAGCCAAATCTAATAACTGCTGAGCCGCTTGTAATTGCTGCCGTGATAAAGGCTGCAGCGCTAACTGCCGCTTTGCTTGCTGATAAAAAGGCTCTAGTCGCTGCCGCTCATAACGACTCAGTGCCGGCACTTGTTGCCACTGTTGTAATGATGGCAGTAATGTCGATGCCGGAAATAGCGGAGTAAGTAAGACAAGCGCGCTTTTAATCAAGCGATTACCAAGCATGTCTTGGCTCAGCACACTGCTCTCACAGACGAACTTATGCGGCTGTATAATGTTACGGCGCAGCTGTTCTTTAATCAATAAGCGACCTTGTAGTGTTGCTTGGTTATGGATTTGCACCTGATAGTGCTTGGTCGGTTGATAATGCGCCAAGCGCTGTAAAAACTGCGCAACTAACCAGTCTGATAATGGCAGTACTTTAATTGGTAGCGCTGCTAATTGCGTACTAAACTGACCTAAGTTTTTTGTATTGGGAAGCTTATTTTTAGAATGATTGCTACTGGTTAAATCTGCCAGCATACCCTGCACCCATTGGCGCGTCTGATTGATGTCATTGGATTTAGATAACTCGGATGGCTGCTGATAATCAGTCGGCTTATTTGGTATCAGTTTGGGTAATATCTCAAGCGTCATCCCGCTAGGCAGCAAAATAACACCGATATAATGGCCAACCTTGAGCTGCCACTGTCCTTGCTGGCGTTTAATGCTAAAAACAGCATACTCTTGCGCCATTAACCAATGAAAATCCGTTACGTGCGCAAAATCACGCGCCGTCAAACGCTGGTGTTCAAACACCGTAATAATATTAGCATCAAGTGCAGTCGCATTGACGTTATTAGTGATATTAGCACTATTAATAGTGCTGCCTATCGCTTTGCCATCAGGCTGTAATACTCTACTTATCACAAGATAATACCTTGTTAATATAAACGTTGATAAACTAACGGCTTGGCAAATTCAGCAGTATTATTGATTAAATCTGCATTAATTTTATAACTGCCCGTACTCATAGACTGACTGAGAAATGAATGCTGGTCTGCAAATATTGGATTTGAACTATTGGGGCTAGCCGAGTTATTTGAATCATTATTGATGAGCGCTTGGCTATCTTGTATAAATTGAGCGCTTATCGGCTGCTGCTCATCTTGGAAGATATATTGCAAAATAGTGAGTTGTCCACTAGCCGCTTGTGCCAATTGCGGAATGATTTGTTCAGCGAGCACCGTTTGCAATTGCTTAAGATTGGCTACTGACCATAAAAATGCATGACCTAATTGCGCCTCTGCCCCTAGCGTTTGCATAATACGATTATTTAAACCAGTTAGTAATTTAGCCAAATTTATCGTTTCTGCTGAATTAATTATTTCTGAGTTAAGTGTTGCTGAATCAGCCGTCTCGGACTCTTGATTGAGACTAATAACAGGCAACAACTCAGGCTGCGGCGGACAGTCAACAAAGCGAAAACGTCGACGCAATGCCATATCAAGCGGCGTTAATGAGTGGTCTTGGGTGTTCATCGTGGCATAAATATCAACGTTGGCAGGGACGCTAAATGTCCGCCCTGAATACGCCAAATTAACCGTCATCGCGTTTGCCATACCGGCACGCTTGTCTGTCTCAATCAAACTTAATAGCTCGCCAAAGACGCGTGAAACGTTAGCCCGATTGATCTCATCAATTAGCATCGCATAACGCTGCTCAGGATCGTTGGCAGCGCGCTGGCATAATTTTAAGAATGCACCATCTTGAATGGCATAACTCATTTGAGATGAACTATTTGTTGTATGGCTGGACGCCGCCATCACAGGGCGAATACCTTCAACAAACTCCTCATAACCATAGGCTTGATGAAAGCTGACCATACTAAAACGCTGTTGGCGAAACTCTTGATTTTGGCTATTATTCTCACACTGTGCTTGTTGAAACTCGGCTAATTGCTGCGCTAAGTTACTTAACAAATCTATGCTTTCTGGAAGCAAATACCACGCGCCGCTATTATCTTTATCAAAATAGGCTTGGCTAGCTCGATTTTTATAACTCACCGTTTGTGAGCTAGCAGGCGTATGTATTTGTAGCACAGACCAAGCGGTATTGCTTAAGTTTTTATCACGCGAATTTTGCGCCGCTTTGCTAACAAAAAACTCATGACTAACGATTTCCGGCACCTTAACCAAGTCTTGTTTCTTTGATTTAAAATCTAAAAATATTAAACAAACTACCTCACGCCAGCTTAATTTATGCAGCAACTGCCCCAATAATTCCTTATCATTTACCCTTGGCAAGTAGTCAGTATACTGCTTAGCAATTTGTAGTAATCGATAGGTTTTACCCGTACCAGCAACGCCGGTATAAATGATATTGGTCGGTTTTTGAGGAGACATATCCGGCACAGCCTTATCCATTATAAAAAAATCATGGCAACGATACTTCAGCACTTCAGTCACGTAAAAGTCTTTCTATTATTGTAACGTAGCTCTTTTGCATTAAACGACCTAACATTCAGTGATGGTGTTTTTATTAAAACCACTTTCAGCGACATTACTGCTAATATTTATTGCGAGCATTTAAAGTCTCGTTACGTTAATCATATTTTATAAGCGCAGCAGTTCATGTTAATAATAGTAGCGATACGGCGCTTAATGTACCATAGTTAGAAATTTACTAAGTTAGAAATGCGCCAGCGTTAAAATAGCTGCTAGGATAAAGCTTATTATCTTACTCATTCAACGCTCATTTCTAACCATCGGTTAATTAATCCAGTTGGCTAGCCTAATGGAGCAGCTTCATTAATTAATATGATTAAACCACTTCGAATTGAGGAATGTTGTATGTCAGGATTATTAAAAAAACTCCCTACCAAGCTGACCAATAAAAGAGCAGTCAAAGTAGCTGACAACACAAGATTGCCAGTCGAAAAACCAAATACTACCTTAAAACCCATCAGTAACCAATTTACCAAGCTGCTATCAGTCACTAAGTATTTACCTGCGGGGGCGCGCGCCAGCATCTTATCGAAAGCCTTTGGTAAAGTGGTGCCGTACGTGGGCACAACGGGCATCTATTATGAGAACGTCGACGCCAATCAAGTGGTGGTCAGCTTAAATAACACCAAAGCGGTGCAAAATCATATTGGCTCCGTCCATGCCGTGGCCATCACTTTACTTGCCGAAACGGCAACAGGGTTTATTTTGGGTTTAAACCTACCGTCTGACCGCGTATTATTGATTAAGTCTTACTCAGTGAATTTTTATCGTCCGATTAAAAAAGGTCAAATTGCCGCTGTGGCGTCATTATCGGATGAGCAACGCTTGGATATTTTAAATACGCCAAAAGGTGAGATGGTGATTCCTTGCGTGATTCATGACCGCGAGTCTGATAGTGAGCGTGACCCTATCGTCGTTGAAATGCTATGGGCTTGGGTGCCAAAATCAGAGTTAGAAGCACGCCGTCAAGGTAAAGCCGCTAAAGAACTAGAAAATAAGCAAAATGACAATGAAAAAACTGAAGATGAGCAACCTGAAAATGAAGAAAGCGGCCTAGCATCTACGCAAGAGCTAGAAAGTAATTAATTTTAATTTGTTAAAGAAGCAAATAGCTACCAAAAAATGGATTTAAAAAACACTACTATAATAAGGAGACAAGCATGTCTAGATATACCAATAAATTGCCTACTCAATTATCTAAAGCCTTGCTGATTAGCGCCTGCTCATTAGGCTTTGCGGTTACTGCCAATGCAGCACCAACGACCAATAACGCAACCATTACTAAATCTAGCCCAGTATTTCTCGGTGATGGCGGCAATTATCCATTTTCAGAAGCGGTACGTGTCGGCGATACGTTATATATGTCTGGTCAGATTGGCTTTAAAGATGGCAAACTGGTCAAAGGCGGCGTAAAAGCGGAAGCCAAACAAGCGCTCGATAACATCAATGAAACCTTATTAAAGTACGGCTACCAAAAGTCAGACATCGTCAAATGTATGGCGATGCTGACCGATATGGATGACTTTGATGACTTTAATAAAGTCTATAAAGCAGAATTGGCTAAGCCTTATCCTGTACGCTCAGCCTTTGGTGTCTCAGAGCTAGCAGCAGGCGCAAGCGTTGAAGTTGAATGTATCGCCGCGAAATAGCAGCGCTATTACAAATGAACCAAACTGACTTTTTTATTATGCGGTTATTGAGCCAATTGTCCTGACTTTTGACTCAATAACCGTTTTGCTTTATACAATAATAGCATCATCGGTTAGGGCGCTTTCTTTGGTTACCCGCAGCACCTCTTCTAACGTTGTCCGACCCTCTATCACTTTTCGTAAACCATCAGCCCGTATCGATGGGGTCTGCTGACGGGCGTATTCTTCTAGCTCGTACTCGGCAGTATTGCTATGAATCATACGGCGCAAGGTATCGTCAATCGGAACTACTTCATAAATTGCCGTTCGCCCTTTAAAGCCTGAATTATTACATTTATCACAGCCAACGGGTTTGGGTAAGTTAATCGTCTGTGCTGTTAAATTTTCAGTAGCCGTATTTATAGCAATTGACGCTATACCAATTTCAGTAAATAATTTAGCCTGTTCATTATCAGCAGCCTGCCAGCCATGACAGTGTGTACATAACGTCCGTACCAAGCGCTGAGCGACGACACCAATCAGCGATGATGATAATAAGAAAGGCTCTACGCCCATATCTTGCAAACGCGTCACTGCACCAATGGCAGTATTGGTATGCAGTGTCGATAATACCAAATGTCCTGTCAATGACGCTTGTACGGCAATTTCAGCGGTTTCTAAATCGCGAATCTCACCTACCATCACCACGTCTGGATCTTGTCGCAACATGGCGCGTAAACTTTTAGCAAAGGTCATATCGACTTTATTATTAACCTGCGTTTGCCCAATACCATCAAGCTGAAACTCAATAGGATCTTCCGCAGTTAAGATATTACGAGTTTGGTCATTTAAATCGGTCAATGCTGAATATAGTGTGGTAGTTTTACCCGAACCCGTCGGTCCAGTTACCAAAATAATGCCATGCGGGCGATGGATTAAGCGCTTAAGCTCGCTATAGTCATTATCAGAAAGTCCAAGATACGTCATATTAAGACGACCAGCTTGTTTATCTAGCAATCGCATCACTACCCGCTCGCCAAAGCTTGATGGCAACGTCGATACGCGCACATCAACCTCACGCCCTGCCAGTCTTAGGCTAATACGACCGTCTTGTGGCACGCGCTTTTCAGCGATATCTAGCTTAGCCATTACCTTGATACGGGAAATCAGTAACGGCGCTAATTGGCGTTTTGGTGTTATGATTTCTTTGAGCTCACCATCAACCCGAAAGCGTACCACTAAGCGCTTCTCAAAAGTCTCAATATGAATATCCGAGGCATTTAGACGTATGGCTTCGGACAACAGCGCATTGATCAGACGAATAATAGGCGCGTCATCCTGTTGGTCCATCAAATCTTCCGTTTCAGGAACGCTATCTGCCAAGCTATCAAGGTCAGGATGGTCTTCAAGCCCAGCAGCGATATGCTGCGACTCACCCGTATTGCCAGCATAAGCAGCATTCATGCGCTTTTCGAAATCGTCGGCGCTGATACTTTCGTAATTTGGTACGCCGCGCACGCCTTGCTGCTGTAAAAACCGCACCGCTTCATTAATTGCGGACAATGGCGTGGCTTTGGTCAACACCAGTGTAGGCGGCAACTCGGGATCAATAGCAAGAATGGCCAAAATTTGATGACGTTTTGCAAAACTGTACGGCAGCTGCAGCATAAAGATGACCTAGTGAGTGACAGATTTAAAAAAGAACTTATAAAATAACTTTGAAAGTGGCTTTGAAAACAGCCTTGAAAACACAATCTAATACATGCTAAAAAGTACTGCTGACTTTACTCTTTCAAGCTACCTGCTCAAATCGTTAAACTGGGTAAAGATTGTCAGTAAGCGCGCATGAGTTTGTTATAATAACATTTTGTTTTACGCAAGTAGCAAGGCTTTGATGTGATTTATGACTTTGCTGTTTAGGCAGTTATAATATTAGCATTTAGCATCGCAGGCATTTAGCCCCATAACGCCTATTTATGTTTTGCCTCTGCTACTATTTGATAAAAATTCTTATTGCCCACAGTAATAACCTTGTTAGTCACCTTTGTTCGCCCGCTATTAGGATTATCCTTATGTCACAAGCTGCAAACTCTACTACCAACACTCAGTTATTTTCACAAGACACTTTAGCACAAGATACTTTTACGGTTGGCAGTCGTACATTTTCTTCTCGATTGTTGGTCGGTACTGGGAAATATAAAGATATGGCTGAAACGGGTGCTGCTATTGGCGCGTCCGAAGCTGAGATTGTCACCGTTGCTATTCGCCGTACTAACATTGGTCAAAATAGTAATGAGCCGAATTTATTAGATGTCATTTCACCGGATAAATATACCATCTTACCCAATACCGCAGGCTGTTTTGATGCCGAAACCGCGATTCGCACGTGTAAGCTTGCTCGCGAGCTATTAGGCGGGCATAATCTGGTTAAGCTAGAAGTGTTAGGCGATGAAAAGACTCTTTATCCAAATGTGATGGAAACTTTAAAAGCGGCAAAGGTGCTAATCGATGATGGCTTCGAAGTTATGGTTTATACTTCAGATGACCCTATTGTCGCTCAAGAGCTTGAAAGCATGGGCTGCGTGGCGATTATGCCATTAGGTAGCTTGATTGGCTCTGGCCTTGGTTTGCTCAATCGCCATACGCTTAGCCTCATTATCGAAAACGCCAATGTACCAGTATTGGTTGATGCGGGTGTCGGTACGGCTTCTGATGCAGCGATTGCTATGGAGCTTGGCTGTGATGGTGTGCTGATGAATTCAGCCATTGCCAATTCACAAAACCCCGTGCTGATGGCGCAGGCCATGAAACATGCCATTTGGGCAGGTCGGCAAGCGTTCTTAGCAGGTCGTATGCCGATGCGTAAAATGGCAACTGCCAGCTCGCCGCAGACTGGATACTTTTTTCAGTAGTTTTTAGCTTATATTTTTCAGATTGAATTTTGCAGATCGGGGTTTTTAGCTTAAGCTTTTAAACTTAGGCATATAAGTTGCTTTATTTTATAAGCTTAAACCGCTAAAAGTATGTGGGTTATCACATGATTAAATAATAAAACTTCCGTGACCTATACTTTTTATATTAAAATATTTTTATAACTACTTTCAAATTTTTAATATTATTTTCGCTAGATTATTTAGCTTTTCTACACTTTATCTTTGTCTAACTGCATACTTATTTTATCGCCATTTTTCATTCATCGTCATAAAAGGATTTATTATGCGACTTCTCACAGCAGTCGACCAGTTGTTCTTACTTCTTGAGTCGCGTAAACAACCCATGCATGTTGGGGGTCTCTTCTTATTCGAATTGCCAGAAAATGCGGATAACAGTTTTGTTTGTCAGTTAGTCAAACAGATGCAACACTCTGATGTGCCGCCGACCTTCCCTTTTAACCAAGTGCTTGAGCATTTGATATTTTGGAAAAAAGACAAGTACTTTGATGTTGAGCATCACTTACATCATGTGGCACTACCAAAGCCCGCCCGTGTACGCGAGCTTTTGATGTATGTATCAAGAGAGCATGGCCGTCTCTTAGACCGGGCGATGCCTCTATGGGAATGTCACGTCATTGAAGGTATTGAACCAGAAAGCGAAGGTGCTCCTGAGCGCTTTGCCCTATATTTTAAAATCCACCATTCTTTGGTTGATGGCATCGCGGCTATGCGCATCGTCAAAAAATCCTTATCTCAATCGCCGACCGAACCGGTCACACTACCAATTTGGTCGTTAATGGCACGTCATCGTAACCAAGTCGATGCAATTTTGCCTAAAGAGCGCTCAGCACGGCGAATTATCAAAGAGCAAATATCGACCATTAAACCGGTATTTACAGAATTGCTCGATAACTTAAAAAATTATGGCGATGACAGTTATGTCAGTACCTTTGCCGCACCGATGAGCGTACTCAATAAACGTATTTCAGCATCAAGGCGCATCGCTGCGCAATCCTATGAGATACAGCGCTTTAACGATATCGCTGAGCGCTTAAATATCAGTAAAAACGATGTGGTACTTGCCGTTTGTGCTGGTGCTCTTCGTCGTTATCTACTATCGATAGATTCCCTACCAAGTAAGCCATTGATTGCTTTTGTGCCGATGTCATTGCGTACCGATAATAGCGTGGGGGGCAACCAGTTGTCATTTGTACTGGCCAATTTGGGTACGCATTTAGACGATCCTCTCAGCCGAATTGAGCTCATTCATCGCAGTATGAATAATGGTAAACGCCGCTTCCGCCGTATGAATCAAGCGCAGGTTATCAACTATAGTGTCATCTCCTATGCATGGGAAGGCATCAATTTGGCAACTGGTCTGTTTCCTAAAAAGCAGGCATTTAACCTGATTATCTCGAATGTTCCGGGTTCGGAAAAACCGTTATATTGGAACGGCGCGCGGCTACAGTCTTTATATCCAGCGTCTATAGCATTTAATGGCCAAGCGATGAATATCACCCTTGCCAGTTATTTGGACAAGATTGAATTTGGGATTACTGCTTGTAGTAAAGCTTTGCCGCATGTGCAAGATATGCTCGTACTCATAGAAGAAGAGCTGCAGCTGTTAGAGCGCACCAGTAAAGAGCTTGAATTCCAAGGCATTACGGTTGAAGATAAAAGTGGCGAAAAAGGCAATAACAAAACAAAAAAGCTGGCTCCATAACGGAACCAGCTTTTTATTTTCAGTATTAACGTTTTACTATTGATAAGTCAGAGCATTAAACAGTAAAAACTATACCGCATCACCCCACGTTGGGACGACCACTTGCATCAATGGTTTCAAGAGCTTTATATTACAAGCAAAGATAGAGCCAGAGGTCATCGAGTTGTGCGCGCCTGTATGGTCAACGACCACACCGCGTGCTTCGGTCACGATAAGCTCACCGGCAGCAATATCCCACGGCTTAATAGACATCTCAAAATAACCGTCAAAACGACCAGCCGCTACATAACATAAATCAAGCGCAGCTGAACCTAAACGGCGAATTTGACCGCCCTCTTCAGAGATTTTTTGTAGGCTTTCAAAATGCTGTTTGGCATAAGATATAACTTCGCCATTGCGTTTACGCTCAAGCGGATGACCGGTAGTAAATAGACCGCCATCAATTGTTTTGCGCTCGCTCACATTGATACGGCGTTGGTTTAAACGCGCGCCTTTACCACGGCTGGCAGAAAACATCTCATCACGCACAGGGTCATAAATAACACCGTGTTGAGTAACACCTTTATGCTGTACAGCGATAGATACGCAAAACTGCGGTACGCCATGAACGAAGTTTTTGGTGCCATCTAGTGGATCAATAATCCAGCACCAGTCAGCATCTTCACCGCGGCCTTCTTGCATACCAAACTCTTCACCTAAGAATGAATGATTTGGATAGCTGGCTTTTAGCGTCTCAATCGTCAGCTCTTCACTGAAACGATCAATGCGCGTCACTAAACCATCAAGCCCTTTTGACTCGATATCTAGCTCGATTTTGTGGCGGTTTTGATGCGCATATAAAATCTCTTTACCGACTTTTTCAGCAGCACGCGCTGCGATGACGACCATGGGTTCCATAAATAACCTATTTGCTTGATGAATGAATACTACTTAAGAGATGTAACTTATAAAATGTACGAAAAATAAAACTTGCATCAAAACTCACGCTTAACTTACTTGATTAACAAGTGTCGTGATTACTTATAGTAAAAAACCATAGCCGCCTAGCAAACCAAATATAGGGTTGCCAGCAGTGGTACCGCTCAAGTTGTCAAATAATTCGCACCTACGGCAAGTAGGCGAGGTTTAAGCAAGGAACAGACGTACTTTATTTTTCAATCCGCTATTTTAGCAATTTTTTATGAATGATAGGGTTTTATTTTAGCAATTGCTGGAGCTGACTGACGACCCCTGCAACGTCCAGACCACAGTCAGCCATTTGCTCTACTTGCGAACCATGGGCGACAAAACGATCAGGAATACCAATATTACAGATAGCTGGGCGGCTATGCTTAAAGGCTGTCGATTCGTTAAGTAAATACTCATTTACCGCACTGCCCGCGCCGCCCATAATCGTATGCTCTTCTAAAGTGGCGATATGGGTGATGCCTTGCTCGATTAAGGTTTCGAGCAAATGGGTATCTAACGGTTTTACCCAGCGCATATTAACCACATGTATCTGACAGTCTGACTTTATATTATCGTTAATCAGGCTTTCTGCCGCTTGCTGAGCCGTATCAACCATAGTACCAAAGGCTAATAACGCCAATTTGTTAGGGGCATTATTTTGACCTAATACTGATTCTACCACCGCTTTACCAATAGGATAAACTTGTATGGGCTGAGTAATAGTCGCACCAACACCAACACCGCGTGGATAGCGCACTGCTGTACAGCCTTGATATTCATAGCAAGTATTCAGCAAGTGATAGCATTCGTTTTCATCTTTTGGCGCGGCAATCAACATACTCGGCACGCAGCGTAAAAAGGCAAAATCGAATACGCCTGCATGAGTGGCGCCATCTTCACCGACCAAACCGGCGCGATCAATAGCAAACATCACATCAAGATTTTGTAGAGCGACATCATGAATGAGCTGATCGTAGCCACGCTGCAAAAAGGTTGAATAAATTGCTACGATAGGCTTGACGCCTTGGGTTGCCATCCCGCCTGCTAAAGTTACCGCGTGTTGCTCAGCAATTGCGACATCAAAAAATCGCTTGGGAAATTGACGCGCAAACTCAATCATCCCCGAGCCTTCTTCCATGGCTGGGGTAATCGCAAGCAGCTTATCGTCAGCGGCGGCTTTATCGCATAAAAACTGCCCAAAGACTTGCGAGTATTTTAATAGCGGTTTGCTAGCTGTTACCGCTTTCTTCTCACTATCTTCAGCAGGCAATCTACTAATAGCGTGATAGCCAACTGGATCTAATTCTGCAGGAGCAAAACCTTTGCCTTTAGTGGTATAAATATGGACTAACACTGGGCCTTTTAATTGCTTGGCAAGCGACAGCACGCGTAATAGCTCAGGGATATTGTGCCCATCAAACGGGCCAAAATAGGTAAAGCCAATCGCCTTAAATATATTGTCTTCTAGCTGCGGGACATCGCGCAGCTCATTATGGCGTTTACGACGGTCATAGGCTTGCATATCAGGGCGCTGGCATAATATTGGCTCGCCTACATCAGAGATATCAACCTGATACCCTGACTCCCACAAGGTCGCTAAATGCCGCGAAAAACCACCGATAGAGCAAGATATTGACATATCATTGTCATTCAAAATCACGAGTAAATCAGCATCTTGTTGTACAGCATCGTTCATCGCTTCAAAAGCCATGCCACCGGTCATCGCCCCATCGCCAATAATACAAGCAACCGTTTGTGCAACACCTTGATAACGAAGCGCTAAGCTCATACCCAAAGCTGCTGAGATGGACGTCGATGAATGACCAACCCCAAAAGTATCGTAGACCGACTCAGCGCGTTCTGGAAAAGCGGTTAAACCGTCTTTTGAGCGAATGGTGCCAAGCTTATCACGGCGACCAGTCAGTACTTTATGAGCATAGGCTTGATGACCTACGTCCCAAACAATCTGATCTTGCGGCGCATCCAACAGATAATGCAGCGCAATGGTCAACTCAATCACGCCTAAATTGGCCCCGAAATGACCGCCACTTTGACCCGCTGAATAGAGCAGGAAAAGCCGTAGCTCATCCGCCAATGTAATTAGCTGACTTGCGCTAAACGCCTTCAAGTCAATCGGTGCGTCTACCGTATCAAGTAGTGGCGTATGCGGACGCTCACGCGGAATTGCTGCATATGTTTTTTGCAGGTTTGATAGCGGTGCAGCAGAATCAATGGCTGACGCAGATAATGACTTAGACTGTGGGGAATGAGTTGACTGCTGCATAAAACGTACGATACCTACCAATCTGCTGACAAGATGCGACCTTAGACAGTGGCTATCACTAGCAATAATCTAAGTGGCGTTAATAATAGTGCTGACATCATAAACGGATAAATGCCATCGACTATATGTTTATTAGTACAGCCTTTAACACAACTGTGAATAACGAAAAATGCGCTATTTAATATAAGGCGCTAGCTTTAATCTTATAACGCTAAAGGCAGTTATAAAGATGGTGACCAATGCTGTTATAAATCCTGATGCTTAATGACAATGTTTGATAATGATGTTTAATGATTTTGCATGCATAGCGAACATTAGTGACGACATAGTAATGTAAGGACAAAGACTTGTCACTGTATCCGTCAAAATAGTATGGCATAATAGCATTTATTTTTAATTGTCGCTTTAATCATCGTGCGCCGTCTGTGAACTTTGTGTGTATTTCCACTAAACAGCATTCTGCTGCTATTTTAATCAAGCACTATGCAATACTTTAGCTATTATTATAAAGCTTTAACAGACCACTAGCGTTACGATGATCAGCTTATGCAGGACATTAATGTCATATCAATTTATCACTAGTGCCAAACTACCTACTCGTCACGGCGAGTTTGATATTCATATCTTTGAAAATGCAGACGGTCAAGAGCATGTGATGCTTACTGTCGGTCTTTCTGTGGTCAATCAAGGCACTGCCATCCCAGACACCGCCATTGATAATTTAAATCGCGCTGACACAGCATCAAATCAAAAAGATCAATCGTTAGCAGAGCGCCCTGTGCCACTAATACGTATCCATTCAGAATGTCTCACTGGCGACGCCTTTAGTTCATTAAAATGCGATTGTGGTCCACAGCTTAATACTGCCATGCAAGCGATACAAGAAACGGGCTGCGGAGCGATATTGTACCTGCGCCAAGAAGGTCGCGGGATTGGCCTGACCAATAAAATCCGTGCTTACGCCTTGCAAGATCAAGGTCATGATACCTTAGATGCCAATCTCATGTTAGGTTTACCGGCTGATGCGCGCGTTTATGATATGTGCGGACCGATGCTTGCTCATGTCGGCGTCGATAGCGTGCGCCTGATTACCAATAATCCCGATAAAGTCGCTTACTTAACCGAGCACGGTATCAATGTCGTCGAGCGCGTGCCGTTATTGGTTGGGGTTAACGACATGAATGCTGAGTATCTAGCGACCAAACGTGACCGGATGGGGCATCTGTTTGATAAAGACTTTAATACCACTTTACACCTTAATAAATAGTAAATAATTAGATATTTTATGACCATACCAAATATAGATAACCTTGATATAGATAACCATGACAATTCTTCAAAAACCAATACGGCAGTGACGCCCACCAATAACGACATCATGCGCGTGCGTGAGTTTTTGGTCGATTTGCAAGCGCGTATCTGCCAAGCCTTAGAGGCGCAAGAGCGCGCCGGCAGTAGCAAGGAGGATAAGCCAGCAACTTTCGTTCCTGACGATTGGGAACGCCCTGAAGGCGGCGGCGGTCGCTCGTGCGTGCTCGCAGATGGTGAAGTTATTGAAAAAGCGGGTGTGATGTTTAGTCATATTCATGTGCATAACCTACCCGCTTCCGCAACCGCGCGCCATCCTAATATTGCCGGTCGTAAAGCACAAGCAATGGGTGTTTCACTGGTCGTGCATCCTAAAAACCCTAACGTTCCAACCAGCCATGCCAACGTGCGTTTATTCATTGCCGAAGCTGAAGGCGAAGACCCCATTTGGTGGTTTGGTGGCGGTTTTGATTTAACGCCGTTTTATCCCGTGCTTGCTGATTGCGTGCATTGGCATCAGGTCTGCCATGACCTCTGCGATCCTTTTGGTGACAATATCTATCCTGATTTTAAACAGTGGTGTGATGAATACTTCCATTTACGCCATCGTGATGAGCAGCGCGGTATCGGTGGCTTATTTTATGATGACGTCAATTTTGAGAGTCGTGGTTGGGATTTTGAAACTTGCTTTAAATTTATGCAAGCGGTCGGTAATGGCTATCTTGAGGGTATATTGCCCATCTTTGAGCAGCGTAAAAATGCACCCTACACCGAAGCACAGCGCGAGTTTCAGCTCTATCGCCGTGGACGTTATGTCGAATATAACCTTGTTTATGACCGCGGTACGTTATTTGGGCTACAAAGTAATGGACGTATCGAATCTATCCTAGTCAGCATGCCACCGCTTGCCAGCTGGCATTATCGCTTTGAGCCTGTTGAAGGGTCACCTGAGTTTGAATTGACCGATTTTTATCTAAAACCGCGTGATTGGTTGACTTTGTAGTCATCATTGGCATAATAAACTACAGACGGTGTTAATTTCTGCATTATTCATAGCCATTTTTAATCTATATTAGCTATAAAATAACAAGGGTCAGCGATAGATGCTGACCCTTGTTATTTAAGCAACAGCTATATGGATTACAAACTACCTATTAAGCAGATATAGTCGTCTTTAATACTTAAAACAACAACATAACATTTATATTCATAGTAGCAATTTAATAGGTGGCGAGCATGCAGATGCTACGGCACCTTTTTATTAGCCACGTATAAAGGAGCAATACAGATGGCACAGGTTTCTAATAATAAATCATTCAAGTCTATCGTCGGCATCACCTTGATGGCAGCGGCCTTAGGCCTAACAGCCTGTAGCACGCCAGTCGACCCTGACGTCAAAGCGCGTCAAGACAGCATGAAAAGCTGGGGCGATGCAATGGGTATCATGGGCGATATGGCTGAAGCACCAGACACATTTGATGCCGAAGTATTTAAAGAACAAGCGGCATTTTTAGCAAAAGATTCTGCCAGTCCTTGGAGTCATTTTGAAAATAAAGAAGCGATGGGTAATGCCACTGAAGCCGTTTGGAGCAACGTTGACGGTTTCCGCGCAGAAGCAGATGACTTCCAAAAAGCCACAGCTGAGTTAAATACCATGGCACAAACAGCGACCAGTGTCGATCAAGTCCTGCCAGCGCTTGGACAAGTTGGTGATAGCTGTAAATCATGTCATACTGATTTTAAAGTGAAAAAAGACTAACTAGTTTTGCCTACAGACACAAAAAAGCCGCTATATTGAACTGACCCCCTAAACTTAGACAGTTTAAGTTTGCATCAAGGACTGAGCTTTGTACTTAACAGGGCTCAGTCCTT